>NZ_CFAHBC010000007.1:0-103459 GCF_983179755.1 Brotaphodocola sp.
GCGCTTTCATCTCGGTCATTGAATGGCCGAGGATTCCCGCTTAGATGTCCTAAAACCGCACCACCTAGAGCCCCGATCGTACCAAATACAACCGTTCCTTTTACTCCCATCTTTCGACCAAACACAATACCGGCATGACTTCCTTTCTTAGCCCCTAAAATGGCACCACCTACGGTACCACATGCCGCTAGACCTCCTAACAAATCAGCATCAACGGATACTCTTCTACTCACAATTATTTCCTCCTTTATGGTGTGTAAAATAGTATTTTACTGCGTCTACTGCATGATTTTTAATGCTTTCATCGATCTGGTTCAAATATGCCGTATATATTATGACGTTAAGGATCATCTTCTCTTCACGCAAAAACATATCAGTGCAACATGTAACAAAATCAGCAACTTTTTTCTGAACAAAACACTGACTGACTTTCAATATTCCAGATTCTGATGTCATAGACTTTATTTCCTGAATAAAGCTAGTAGTTCTATCAATGAATGATAAAAAACTTAAATAATACATACATATTAAAGAAATTTTCTTAGCCGCCCCACTGCCACATTTTCGATCAATTTCAGAAACCATGGAGCTATTTCCCCATAGCAGAATTAAAAACCATACCAATTCCGTATTTTTAATATTATAAAGAGGACTCTGAAAAATGCTACTAAGGAATTCTTCACATATTTTATTTTTTTCATTACGCATTTCCATCGCAACCCCCAAAAGCACACTTTCATCTTCCAACTCTATATTTGCAAAGTCACTATCCTCTCCATATAATCAAGTGTTTTTTTCAATAAATTCAATACTTTTTGATACCTGTCATTGAATAGAACTAAGGTTATGGAGTGATCTTTACCTCATACAGGGCAGATATATAGTAATAATGGGTACACCAAATAAAACGTCATCACTATCCGTCCTAAATGGCCTCGATGTATACCCATCCCTATATGGCAGCTCACCTCTCATGTCCAACAGGATCATCCTCCTTACGGCGGGTCCTCACTTCCTTCGTTCTGCCTGTCCATAACCAGGACGCCAGCTTAGCTTACTTACAGGGTCATGCCCTCTGGAGAAAATTCCTGCCGGCTACCAGCTCATTCTTTGTACTTTCATTACTGATCCAAACACTCCGATTACAGCACCTTTCGGTGGACGCTTCCTGTAATCATTATGGTTGTTCTTTAGTGCTCGCTTATGCAGCCTTTAACTGCTTTCCCTGATGTTGAATATCTTTCAACATCTTTGATGCATCATAACTAATTCCCTTGGTAAGGATCACATGGAATACTCTTATCAGCTTACATGCTACTGCTATCAGTGACTGCATCTTTTTTAATGGATTCTTTTCCCTGGTGGTATAATACCTGTGGATTTCTTTGAATTCTTCATTCTTTCCCACCACCGATATCGCTGCCTCGAAAAGAAGATATCTGAGACGCTTGCGCCCTCTTTTGCTTATCTTTGTCTTTCCGTTGTGCTTACCGGAGCTATCTGACACCAGTTCCAATCCTGCCAGTTTCTGAAGTTCTTTCGTGCTATCGAAGCGCGCGATATCACCGACTTCTGCTATAAAACCAGCTCCTGTTGTTATTCCTATGCCTTTTATTTCAAGCAGCTTATCCGCATACCTGATCTGCTGGCACAGTTCTTTGATCAGGTCATTGACCCGTTCAAGGCGTTTTGTCTGGAGTTCATAATCCTCCATCAGATCCTGTATCTCCATTCTGGCTTCTGTAAGACCTGACTTTAATCCTATGCTCTTCATGGCTGCATTCAGAATCAACATAGCCTTCTTATGCCCATTTCCTCGGAGTTTAGCGTCTTTCCATATCTTTATGATACCTTCCACTCCAACTCTTACTATCTCCTCAGGAGTTGGTGCCTGTTTTAACACCAGCAACCCTCCCTTGGCATCTATGTGTGTATATATTCCCTTATATTCCGGGAAATACACTGCAATCCACTTCTGCAGACGGTTCTTCGCCCTTGTCTGTTCTTCTACAAGCACAAACCGGCGGTTTGACGCATTCCGCAGTTCTGCATATACACCTGTCGGCATATATGAATAAAAATACCGTCCATCCCTTACAAGCCCTGCTATAACACGAGGATCTTTTCTGTCATTTTTAGATGGACTGTTGTCATCTAATTCTTTGGTCTTATGCACATGGTGCGGATTTACCATCACAAACTTTATGTTCTTTTCCCCCATGAACTGCCCAAGATCAAACCAGTAATGACCGGTTGGCTCTATTCCTACCAGCGCCTCTTCAAGTTCTCTTTTCTGCATCAGTTCCACAATCGTATTGTAAAAGTTGTTGAATCCCTCCATAGAGTTTGAAAACGCTACAGGCTTTCTGGTAAGCTCAATGCCTCTCCAGTTAAACGCTCTGAAATAATGCTTTTCACTGCCAACATCAATGCCGACAATCATTGTTGTTTCTTTTACTTGATCAATCTTCTTATTTTGTGTAGAATTCATTTGTAGATACCTTTCTTATTCTGCTCATTTGCTAACTGGCCGGTCAGCAATAACAGTTTAACTTAGGTATCTATTTTTGTAAAATCATTTACTCTCTACACTTTGAATTATACAGGAAGCTTACTCCATTCTTCTTTTGTTTTATTCATATATTCAAAAATCTCTATGGCATATTTAAAGGCATTATTGCGTTCCTCATCAGATGGCCAAATTTGCAATGGCATAATGGAAAGCAAAGATCTTTCTTTTTCTATACTCTCACATCCATTCCAGTACAGGAAATAATCAAATGTTATATTTTTATCGCCAACAACTGTATCAGCTATCAAAGAAAATATATGAAATCCCATTTCACGTATTTCCTTCTCTGAATTTTTTAGTCCAATAAGACTAATCAAATGCCTGTTTACTGCCTTATCCATATCCGTTATAACATCATCGCTGATAAACATTTTATCCATCCGGTAAATACCAGGATTTATCTCTCGCATAAGTAATATAAGAAAAATTCTTGTATAGCACCTTATATATACCTGCATGGGAGATAAACTAGGATCTTTCAGTATCTCATCAAAACACCCCTTTTCAAACAAGCGATATAGCGTCCTTTTATTCATACCAGAGAGTCTTGCTAATGCAGATGAAGAATTTTTATCAGGGATTACAGGATGTATTTCTTTGGAAAAATCATATATTTCTAGTTTCTTTAAAGCTTCTGGAATTAAATCTTCTTTCTTATCTACATCCTTGTTTTCACGCATAATAGCCATATATGCAAGTGCAACTTTTGATGGTTCTTCTGTTTGCAATACATTCACAATTGACTGAAGCGTAAACAAATACTCTTCCCGATTCTCTCTTAGTTTAAAAAACAGATTACAAATTTCTTTATCATTATCCCAGATTTCATCCAACATACGGTTTATTTCTTTTATTTGAAAAACACCGATTTGCCGAAATAACGCAATTATATATAAGCGTCTTACATCCTCATAGGTATATTGTTGCTCTTTTGATTTAATCCCATATGGAGATTTCTGCGCTGGAAGATCCGGCTTAAAATCTCCGTTCAAACACCATCTTTGTAACTGTTTTGTTGGAATTCCTGTCCTTCTCGATATGAATCCAATGCGATAAAATTTTAATTCCTCCTCTAACATTTTCAGTCCCCCACTATCTTTTCATATCCCAATACTAACTTACACTAAGTCTCCTCAAGAATAAATTTAAGAGAATTTTTAATTCATTTTTGCTTTATTTTTTATAGCTTAAGCTTAATTTGCGACATGTGTCACAGCCAACAGATTTCAAAAAAAATTTTTATTTTTCATTTAGGGGAAGTAATGGGGAACATACTTTAAATAGGAATTTTTATGATTATCTATAAAAAAGGACGTGCCCAAAAATGATTTCTCATTTTTTCACACGTCCTTCTTATTACCTTATAATCTTGTGATTATTTCGTTCTCTCGCTAGTTTGCGATTCTTATCTCTTGATGTTGAATGCGCCAACGCCCGGGAACTGTGCTGCTGTGCCAAGCTCTTCCTCGATGCGAAGAAGCTGATTATACTTTGCAACACGCTCACTTCTGCTCGGTGCACCAGTCTTGATCTGGCAGGTGTTCAGTGCAACTGCAAGATCTGCAATCGTGGTATCCTCGGTCTCACCGGAACGATGAGAAGCGATTGCGGTGTATCCTGCCTTGTGTGCCATCTTGATTGCCTCAAGGGTCTCAGAAACGGTTCCGATCTGGTTTAACTTGATCAGAATGGAGTTTCCACAGCCAAGGCTGATTCCCTTTGCAAGGCGCTCGGTGTTGGTTACGAACAGATCATCGCCGACGAGCTGAACTTTATCCCCCAGCTCCTTGGTCATCATCTGCCAGCCTTCCCAGTCTTCCTCGTCCAGACCATCCTCGATGGAGTAGATCGGGTACTTCTCAACAAGACCCTTCCAGTGTGCTACAAGCTCCTCAGAAGTGAACTTCTTTCCGCATTTCGGCAGAATGTACTCACCCTTCTTGCTTCCCTTCCACTCACTCGAAGCCGCATCCATTGCCAGAACAAAATCCTTACCCGGCTCATAACCTGCTGCCTTGACAGCCTCAAGAATTACCTGAATAGCCTCCTCATCACTGCCAAGATCCGGAGCAAAACCACCCTCATCACCGACAGAGGTAGCCAGTCCACGCTTCTTTAACAGACCTGCAAGCGCATGGAATACCTCGGTACACCAGCGCAGACCCTCTTTGAAAGTCGGAGCACCGGCCGGCATGATCATGAATTCCTGAACGTCCACGGTATTTGCTGCATGTGCGCCACCGTTTAAGATGTTCATCATCGGCAACGGGAGACGATTTCCGTTTGCACCGCCAAGGAAACGATACAGCGGAATATCCAGAGCATTTGCTGCTGCGCGTGCTGCTGCGATGGATACTGCCAGAATTGCATTTGCGCCCAAATTGGATTTATCCTTTGTTCCGTCTGCATCCAGCATAGCCTTGTCCACTGCATAAGTATCAAATGCGCTGACACCCTGAAGTGCCTCGTTGATTACCGTATTGATGTTCTCGACTGCTTTGGAAACGCCCTTTCCACCGAAACGGCTCTTGTCACCATCGCGAAGCTCCAGTGCCTCAAACTCACCGGTTGATGCACCGCTTGGAGCGGTTCCTCTTCCCATCGTTCCGTCTACCAGATAAACTTCTGCCTCAACGGTTGGATTTCCTCTGGAATCAATGATCTCTCTTCCGATTACCTTCTCAATTTCCAAATAGTTCATGTTCTCGTCCTTTCTCACGGCGGATCGCCAACTTTCTTCCGATATGTTTCTAAGATATTTTCTACGATTTATTTCTACAATCTGTGATCCGTGACTCACCCGAAAATTTGATATTTATTTTCCGGAATCATCCTCATCACTTCAATCGCATTCGCTCTTCAAACATATCTTCTGCCATCAGCATACCATGCTCCTCTTGCGGAGAAATTTCTGTTGCCCTTGCATATAATTTTATGCAGTTTTCAAAGCCCTATACATGACTCACATCCACGTTTTTTATCAGCATCAGTTAAGTGTCTGTGAGACGCTTTCCGCGCACATTCATGCATGAGTAAGGCTATGCTAACTGTCGTTAATTTTATCACGCACTCGTTTGAAAGACAAGAAGCGGGGTTGAGAATCTTTCTCATGTTCCCCGCTGTTTCCTATTCATTTGTTCTTATTCATTTTTCTTATTTTCTTATTGTTCTTTCTTCATTCATTTTTATCTTGTTTTTCTTTTTTTATTTTCTTTTTCTAAAACTTGCTTATCTGCTATTCCGTTTTATTTCTCCCCCACCGGCTTTGCGAGCAGACGGCGATAATAGGATCTCGTCTGATAGAGCACCTGAACCGGGTTGTTTCCGAGGACACGGTCTTTCACGACAAGCGTCGTCGTCAAACCTTCTGCGTACTTGTAAAACAGGCTATCATGACCACAGCAAAGTCCCATCACAATGTTGAGATCAACTTTCTCCCTGTTCATCAGTTTTGCCTGAAGAATCGGATTGCACATGACATTTCCACTCTTGCAGGTGTACTTCGGATCGAGACCAATATCAGTCTTAAGCATCGCTCCGGTCTTGCAGGCAACGCTGTACACCTCAAACCCGTTTAAACGCAGAATCCTTGCGAGCACCCGGCTCTCCTCGAGCAGACCGACACAGGTCGCGATTCCGAGTTTCTTTGCGCCGATTCGGCGGGCAAATTCGATCGTCTCCTCCACTCTCGTGTAAGTTCCGTAAAATTCCCCTTCCACTTCTGCGGATGCAATCGCCACTCTCCGGTTCTCCTCATCCTGATAGAGTGCTCTGAGTTTTTCTATCTCGTCCTCCGTCAGTGCAGGAATCTCACAGAATTCCGGGTAATCGCCATTCCGCTTCCGACAACCATTTTTTCCGCAATCCACACAGCTGAATCTTCCAGTCTTTTCCGACTCTCCCATTTTTATCTTCTCCTTTTTCCTGATTTTTCTCTTTTTCTTTTCCTTCTGTTTCTTCCGTTTTCTCTTGTCGTTTTTCGTTTTATTTTTTACTGTTTGTTTCGCCTGCTATTTTCTTTTCCCCTGTGCTTCTTCTCCGCGCCCATATTTTTTCTCTTCTTTTATTTTAGCATTTTTCAACGAAATCCAACAATGTTTTCTCATTGAAAAAGAATGTGCCTTGGCAATTTCCTATCATACAAAAAAACGGAAACTCCCCTGACATCCCCTGACAGGAAATTTCCGTTTTCATCTTTCAATCAGATGATCCGATTTCTCTTTTTAATCTCTCAAATTAGAATGGGAACATCATCGGAAGCATGATAATGCTCACAATCGCAATGATGATTGCGAGCGGTGTTCCACATTTTAAGTAATCCTTGATCTTATATCCGCCCGGCTCCATGATCATGATCTGGCACGGTGCTGCCATCGGAGTCATAATCGAAACACAGCTTGCCATCAGAACACCCATCACGGCTGCTCTCGGGTCAAGACCGATCTTCACACAGGCAGAAGCGACAAGCGGAATAAAGATCGTGTACGTCGCCAGATTGGACATGACCTGAGTCAGCAAAAACGGAATCACATAGAAAACCGTCATGATGATGTACGGATTCGTCGTATTTCCAAGGAGACGAATCATCCAGTCTGCAACCACATCTCCCGCGCCGGTTAAGCGAATCGCATCGGAAAGTGCGAGAACTCCCGCAAACAAAAATACCGTCGGCTGGTGAATCGATAAGAGCGCTTCCTGCTCAGAGAGCACTCCGGTGAGAACCAGAAGCACCGCTCCAACAGACGCAGTCAGATACATATCAATTCCAATCACATTTTCAAACAGCATTCCCGCGATTGTAAGTCCAATGATCACAAACGCAATCTTCTCCTTCGCCGGAGTCAGACGGCATCCGCTCTCGGTACTGCTGACCGTGTCGTGGAATTTGCTATTGTCAATGTCTGGCATCATTTTGTATCCGATAAATACCATGTATAAAATTGCGATGATCAGAACCGGGATACGCGCAATCGTAAAATCCCAGATCTGGAACGGATGCTCCGCTCCCGCTTTGACCATGATCTCGCTCCAGGTCATGTTACTCGCACCCTGACCGAGAAACGTCATCGCCGTCGCAATGTTGGAAACTGCCATCGTCGGGTAGAGCAGTTTGCTACGACTCACACCGATCTCTGCGGAGATTCCCACAAGAAGCGGAATCATGATTGCCGCAGTTGCAGTTGCGCTGGTCACACAGCCGAGGAAACCTGCTACCAGTGAAGAAAAGAAAATCAGCACAGGAAGGTTGTCTTTATAACGAACAACCACACTCTGTGCACGGTCAAGCAGACTCGTCTTTGTGAGTCCCGCTCCAATCACAAACATTGCGACAAACATCACCACGTTCGTGTTGATAAATCCGCTCATTGCCTCTGCCGGCGTCATAATGCCCGTGAAGATCAGCGCCAGAATGATTCCGACCGAGATAATCGAAAACGGAATTTTTCCGGAAACAAACGCAATGATCGTACAGAGCAGAATGATCAGCGTAATCTGTAAAGGTGACATGATTTTTCCTCCGTATCTCTCTTATTATCTTTTGTCATGTTTCCATTCACACTCTCGTTATTCTTGTAACGATTCATGAACTACCGACTATTTTAACGCGTGAAATACTGGAAGTACATTTCCATATTCTTTACAGATATCAACTTAAACGACATGATTACACCGATAAAAATTTCGCCGAAACCGTCATGGCAATTCCTATTAGCGTGTCAAATTTTATTAACGTGTTGAAAGAAGATTTTCCATAATCCCGTACAAACACTCCGTCTCATCCTTCATCTGCGTCCATTTTGAAGAAATCACACAGAGATCCCGATAAGCCGGAGTCTCCCCGATTGAGAGTGGAACAACGCGCTCTTCCTGATAGCTGTTGAAAATCATGTGGTCCGCTGTAATCATGACTGCGCCATTGTACGCGACGCACACCAGACCTGTTCGGGTTGCCTCAAACTGGTAGACGATGTTCGGCGTGAGTCCATACGATGCGTAAAGGTTGTCCGCAAACACGCGGTAAGAAGATCCCGGCATCATCATCACATTCGGCTCACAACTGCATCGTTTCAGATCAATCCACGGATAGCGGAAACCTTCTCTTTCTTTCGCATACTCGCGGAGCGGGTGATCGACTCCGACTGCCATCACCATCTCGCAGGAGTCAATTTTCCGGTAATTTAAGCTGTCCTCTCTCTGCTCCACAATCGCGATTCCGACATCGAGCGTCTGCTTGTTGAGCATGGAAATCACCTCATCTGCACTCGTCTCATGCATACTGATCCGAATTCCCGGAAGCTGTTTTTGAAGTTTCGGAAGAACAAATCTTAATACCCGCTCTGAAAGGTTTGCCTGCACGCCGAGACGCAAAACTCCACGACTGATGCAGGACATATTCTCCATCTGTGCATCCAGCTCATGATAGAGACGCTCAATCTCCAACCCTTTCTTTATGTAACACTCTCCTGCCTCCGTCGGCACAAATGTCTTTCCCACACGATGAAACAGTTTCACCTGAAGCTGTTCCTCCAGTGCCAGCACATATTTGCTCAGCGCAGACGGTGTGATAAACAGTTTTTCCGCCGCCCGCGTGATTCCACCACATCTCGCCACTTCCAGAATATATTCTACATTTCGATCCATTTCATCGCCCTCTTTCTCTCACTCTTTCTATCAATCTTCCCACAACTCATTTTATAAACTCTCTTATCAATCTTTTTATCAAGTTGTCATTTTCAATTATTATATTAAAAATAAATCCCAACCTTCATTTTGTCCATGCAAATCTCACATTTTCTCTGAATCCTTCTCATCAAATCATCCTCTTGATTTTGATCCTCAAAATTCAACAGGCTGTGAGTGCTACCTCACAGCCCGCCGATCCACTGCTTCATTAATAATAAATTCTAAAGTCATAACCATTCATAAATAACTATTATCTTGCGACATTCCTCTCTTTATAAGAGGGGGATTGTCGTTTATTTCTCAGTTACACAGTACCGGTGATCACAAGGGTCGCACTGCCCGGATTTGTACTCCAGGTTCCATCCTCATTCTGCACATACGATGCCGAAGGCACCGTGATCTGCCCTTCGAGTGTCGCAAAGACTCCCGTATCCGCATCGTAAGTGTAGTTCACACCCTCCGTCCAAACCGTGCCATTGAAGGTGACTGTGATTGCCTTGAGCTTCGGGTTGAAGGTATCGCTGAGAACCACGCTATCCGCCTCCGTCGCCTCGACATTTCCGCTGTTCTCAATCACAAACGTGTAGGTCAGCTGTCCGTTCTCCGTCACCGTCGACGGGCAAAGTGCCTTGCTGATGCTAAGATCTGCTTTCTTCTCCATTCCGATCGTCTCCGTCACAGTCAGAGGCGCATTCAATCCTCCACCAGTGATCGTCGCAGTGTTTGTGACCACAGACTCGATTCCGAGCGGTGCATACTCCGTCACCTCTGCCTCGTAAATCAGAATCGTATTTCCCTCTGCCGGAACACTCACACCCTCAATCAACAGAGGCGGACCTGCGGTCACAGTCGGAGCGATCTGGAGCACACCATTTACATAGGCACGCAGAGAACCTTCGACATATGATAATGGATAGACCAGATTCTCTTTAAACAGATAGCCCCCAAGATCATCGGTCACCGTCAATCCGGCAAATTCCGTTTTTCCGCTGTTAATCAGCGACAGCACATACGTCACCCGATCCTTCGCTGTATACACTTCCTTCACCGCCGTCTTTGACGCAGACAGCACTTCAAGCAATTCACCCGTGACGGTATTGGAATCTGTGCTTCCGCCGTTATAAGAAAGAGTTGCATAGTTCGTAAATCTTGCCATAATCAACACTCCTGATTTTTTATTCTTTATTTCGAGAGAAGTTCCCTCTTCATTCACTTTGACTTCTGAAAAGTTCCCTTCTCCCTATCAGGATATGCGCACTGTGACAAACATGCGAATAAGCCCTCATTAACTGCCCGAACCGATCATCACGATAACAATAATACCAATAATAATGCTTACAAACACGGTAAGAATTCCAAGAATTACAGCAACAATAAACATTACAAGCGCCATTGCAAGGGCAACCACCAGCGGTACAAGTAAAGTGACCAGTCCCATAAACAGCCACGGAATCGCATTGTCTGCATAAATGTACCGATCTTTAAAATAATATGCAATCAAGGCACTGCCAATCACTCCACCAATAGAAAGAACCGCGATACATGCATTCAGAGGAATATCCATATGAAAACCCAAATCTGCGACCTCACATACGGGTTGTCCAAATACAAATCCACCGGCAAGACCAAACGCAATCAGAACGAGGTAAAAGAGTGTCGATGTTCTTCTGGGCTTACTATTGCCACCAGATCCTGCCTGCTGGTTAGTTGTCATCCCTGTTGCTCCTGTTCTCCCCGATACACCCGTTATTCCCGATAATATATTTACAGTCCCCGAATTCGGTGGCGTATAAGTAACTTGGGAATTAACCGTAGAATTGATTGTGGAAGTGCTCTGCACAGCTCTCCTCTGTCTTCCCTGTGGAACAGACGGTTGTGGTTTGGGAGGCTGATAGTTTTCACACCTGCACCACGGGCAATAAGAACTATATTTTGGATATACATGGTGCGGATTCAATGTACAAGTCTGCAAATTAGGATTTGGTTCCGCAGTAGCCAACACCACTAACGCATTGCACCACTCTGTCGCCGTTGCACGATTCTTAATCCGTCTTAGCGCTGTGCTCGCATCATAGTCAAACGTCTTTTTAAACAGTTCCTGAATATTCACAGGAAGCATATCCAAAGTGGGGGACCGTCCCGGAATTTCTTTGCCACTCACCGTTCTCACATAAGGGCATTCCCCGTTAATGATCGGTGCATTCGCAGATACAGTGCTGAGCGATCTGCTCATCGTGATCACTCCACCAAAAGGATCCTCATTTCTCATCAACAACCGGAAAATATGAATCGCAAGAGAAAAATTGTCGGTCTCCTTTGCGAATGTTCCATTTGCCAAATTTCTTACCGTCTGTAATTCTGGTGCAAGCATTTCAGGAAGACCAACTTTACATGGAAAATGTTCTCCACTTTTCGGATCTCTGATATCAAAGGAATCGCAGTCGATCAGGATCACTGCACCCGTTGAGGTATCAATACTAATATTGTTTTGATTGAAATCACCAATCACAATATTCTTATCATGAACATATTTCACAGCCACGGAAAGATTGTACGCAAACTGAACCGCATATTTCCATGTATAATTCGGATAAATCTTTTCCGCCATCTCCACTCGCTGAACATCAAAAATCTTGTACTTAGAATTGATTTTCGGCATGACAAATCCAACCATCGAACCATTTTCATAAAGGATATCCAACGGCCAGGCAAGTCGCAGTTTTCCGTCCACATAGACAGAAATATTCATGTCCAACATTGCCTTTAATTTGCGCTCCATCGTAAATCGGTCCTGATCCGTCTTAAACCTGTCCGCTTTATAGATTTTTGCGACCTTGGAATTTTCACCCTGAATCTCGCTGACGATTCCTTCCCCGCCAGTTCCAAGCTGAGCTCCTAACGTATAAACTTTACCAGAAGAACTCTTGTAAACTGCCATCTCATTCCCCCCTGACTTTTCTCTGATTGTCTTTTCTTGCTATCTATATTGTACCGATATACCCTCAAAAAGTATCTACACAAAAAACGCAAAGTTCATTCAAATTCAAACAAACTTCACGCTTTCTGCTTTTTCCACTTATTCGATTATTCCACCTATTTTACATTCAATAAAAACGATACGATCAGAAATACTGCTCCCATAATAAAGCCAGAGTTTCTGAATTTTGAAATATGATTGATCAGCACCTGTTCTTTCTTAATGCTGACCATCAAAATACAAATTGCAATGCAAACAAATGCATAAACTAGCCAAAAAAATCCAAGTCGCAAACACGTCGCTGATAATTCCAAATACCCTTTTATGCAGATACTTCTCTGCTCAAAGCTGTTTGCCAGCCACACCAGAGCGGTAAACACAAGAGATGCTCTCCTGCAAGTCTTAATGTGATTATTGATCGTCATAAAATCAATCTGCTTCGTTTTTGTCTCGACCAAATAGTTCACCGCCACAATCGCGGTTGATCCTATAGCCAGAATCGTCGCTACATACATAAATATCGTCATTATCTTTATCATACTCTCTATCTCTCCCAGATCGGAATCAGCCCTTTTATCTTTTTCATCACCATTCCCAAATAAAATGCGATGTTATTTTGTAGTATACCAAACAGATTTTTTATTTGACCAATCAAAACAGGAATCATAACCGACACATTCCAAAACTGCTCCACGCTGTGATGAATCACCAGCTGATTATTTTCAAGGAAATTCTTTCCACAGATAAACCCCAAATCCGATCGTCTCAAAAAATCAAGATTGCTACAAAACTGTGCAAACTTATCCGCAAAGATTTCGATTTCCAATTTAAAATATCCCAAATTAAGAAATAACGGATTTCCAAGCAAATTCTCTCTGATAATCAAAACATTCTTGCAAAACATACTCCACATCGTTCGATAGTCGCCTGTCGACCGATACAAACACAGATATCCCAGATACCCCAACTCGCTCAGAATCGAGAGAACCATGAGACACTGCAAAACCCTTGATAAAATCTGGAATGCTTTTTTTAAATGGTTCAAATCTATGGGATCCGGAACATAAGTTTTTCCCTCGCACACACACCAGGGACAGCGTCGATTATGAGAAGCATAGATATGCAAAGGATCGTGGGAACATTGTTTTAATCGTCGATTCTGTCCTGTTCTTGTGTATGGTCGTAACGCATTGCACCATTCTTCAGCTGTAGCTCTCCTGCGCCTGTTTCGCAATGCAGTCGTCGCGGTATAGTCAAATGTCTTTTTAAAAAGCTCCTGAATTTCAACCGGCATCGCTTCCAGCTTCGGTGACCATTTCGGAATGATCTTTCCGACATTTCTCACATATTGACATTCGCCATTTATAATCGCCTGATTCTGCGGAATACTGCTTGTGGAGGCACCAGACGCAATAATTCCTCCAAACGGATCTGCATTTCTCATGAGCAGACGAAAGATATGAATTGCAAGCGAAAAATTATCGGACTCCTTTGTGAATCGCCCATTTCTCACATTCCCAACGGTCTGAAGTTCCGGTGCAAGCACCTCCGAAAATCCAACCGTACACGGGAAATGTTCTCGCGTATACGGATCCGTAATATCAAACGAGTCACAGTCGATGAGAACGACCGCTTTTGTGTCTGTATCAACGTAAATATTGTTCTGGTTAAAGTCACCCACCACAATATCCTTTGAGTGGAGATATTGCACGACCCAGGCCAGGTGATACGCAAACTGCAACGAATATTTCCATGTGAATTCCGGATAAATTTTCTTCACTGCATCGTCCATTCTGTAAACAGAATAAATCTTCAAACTCGACGGAACTCTTGGCATAATAAATCCCACCATTCCAAGTTCTTCGTCATCTTCATACAAAATATCCTGTGGCCAGGTAAACCGAAGTTTGTCATCTACATAGCCGGAAAGCTGCATCGCCACCATCGCTTTCAGTTTGCGCTCTGCTGTATCCCGCTCGCTCTTTGTCTTAAAATAATTCTCTTTGTATATTTTTGCAACATGCTTGTCATCGTCTAAAAGACCGTAAACAATCCCCTCGCCACCTTCTCCGAGATTATGATTCAGTTTGTAAATTTTCCCTGATGAACCTCTGTAAGACAGCAAACCGATCATCTCCCCTCTCTCCCCAAAGCTCAATCTCTTTGCCCAAACATTCCCAAAATATTTCCCAAATATCACTCAAGCATCAATATCCCAGCCAGCTTCTCACCTTTTTGACAAGTCCATTGTCATGCATAATGCTCTGCGTTCCACACCAGGGGCAAGTCGTGTTGTGAATCGGATAAATATGCCTTGGATTACTACTGCATTTCGTCAGATTGGGATTCGGCTCCGCCTGTGCAAGCTTAAGAAGAATCAGATTCCATTCTTCCGCAGTGGTTCTGTCTTTTATTTTTTTCAGTGCATTTAAATGTGTGTAATTAAATGTTTTTATAAACGCATTCCGAACATCTTCCGGAAGCATATCAAATGGCGGAACCCAGTCCGGTGCCACCTTTCCCGGTACTTTTCTCACATAAACACACTCGCCATTGACAATCACTCCACTCGCATCCACCGCACTGCGGGATGATTTCTTCTTGCTGATCAATTTCGCGCCGAACGGATCTGCATTTTTCATCAGCAAGCGGAAGATGTGAATCGCAAGCGAAAAATCATCGCTCTCCTTGGAGAACTTGCCATTCGCCAGATTTCCACAAGTCTGAAGTTCCGGCGCAAGCATCTCCGGCAGTCCAACCGTGCACGGAAAATGCTCCTTCGTTTTGGGATTGGTGATGTCAAACGAATCACAGTCAATGAGGACAACCTGTCCCTTTTCATTGATATGAATATTCTTCATATTCATATCGCCAATCACAATATCATTCAGATGCATGTACCACACGATCCACGACAAATTATACGCATACTGAATCGAGTATTTCCACGTGTATCCCGGAAGAATCCGGTCTCGATCGGCATCGTCTCGATAAACCTGAAAAATTTCATATGGAGCTTCTACTAAAGGCATCACATAACCCACAAACATATCTCCATCCAACAGAATATCTTCTGGCCATGCCATGCGCAAACTTCCATCCACAACCGGCTTGATCGGCATGGAAATCATCGTCTCGATTTTTCGTCTCATGACATCTGGATTGTATTTTCCGTCATGAAATACCTTTGCGACTTTTCCATGCTCGGAGGAGATTTTAAAAACCGTTCCCTCTCCACCGGCACCAATTTTTTCACCCAACTGGTAGGTCGTTCCTTTTTTTCCATACAATGTTCTCATAGATTCCTCTCCCCGCTTTGTGCTTTGTTGTATAATCAATCACTACGGTTTTCTAAACTCCTAATGATCTAAACTTAAACTCTTAATGAAAGAAAAAGGACACAAAAATCAGCACGATTGCCACAATGATTACACCCAAAAGAAAAGTGACGGGATCAAGATCAAACCACCATCTGTCCTCATCGAAATCATAGTCATATTTCTTATAACTCTTCTTTTTACTATTGCCTTTTGAGAAATAAACGTCGTTTTTTTTTGAACTTTTTGTCGGATTCTTTTTTCCTGTTCCCTTCCTGCCCGGTTCCGGATATCTCTTTGTGATCGAGGGAATCTGAAGTTTGCCCTGCGATGTCGATGTCTGTTGATAAGAGTCTGCATACGAATCTCTATATGGTTCTCCATAGGAATCTCTGTATCGAGATGCCGTATCATAATGATCATTCTTAAATGGCAACCTCAATTCAGCACCACAATACGGACAGAATTTTGCCTTTTCCAAGGAAACTTTTTCTCCACAGTAGTCACACAAAATCTCTCCTGCATCGCCTGCATCATCTACATTATCTGAGCTCACGTCTCTGTAAGTTTCCTGCTCGGAGTACGCTGTACCTGAATTTTCTTTTTTGCGATTCTTCTCCGGCTCATTTTCCGGGTACAGTGCCGACTTGATTTGTGCTTCTCTTTCCGCAGAATATTTGTCCCAGGCATCCTTATCAAACTTAGGAAGATTTTCCGCCGTAATTTTTTTCTGATTTGCAACCACAATCATTGTGAGATCATCGGTCACCTTAGAACGATATTCCGGTCCCGCCATGTACTGATAGTAAAATTCTGCAATCTCTTTGATTTTCGCATCCGTCAACTGTCCGGGTGTCACAGCCGGTTCAATAAAAGGATAGTAAATCCGGTTTCCTTCCACCTCACCGCCGACAAAAGCATCCAGCACACCGTCTGTTGCCATAACAAATGCACTCACATTTGTCGACTTCCGCGTCTCCCAGTCTAAACCCTGAAGCGGAACTACACTGCTTGCTTCCTCTCCTTTTTTGCGAACAGTGGCAAGATCCATCGTTCCATCCTCTAAAATTGCAACGATTCCATCATCTCCCGCATGAGAGAAAAAGAGCGTGGATCCGTCATAGATTGCGAGCGTCAACGTGGACTGAAACGAATACTCCAACTGCTCAAGCTCTTCGGCTTCTTTGCGAACCGCTTCATAAGCGCACATCATCGCAGATCTCAACAGATCTCCGACATAGGCATCATCAAGACTCCCGTTGTATGCGATCAGTTCTTTTTTCAAATAATCCATTGCCGACCGCGTTGCGGTTGCGGCACCATAATGTGACAGCATACAGCTTCCCACACCATCCGCAATTCCCGCAATAATCAGTGGCGAACTATTCACCACATCAATCACACAGCGATCCTGACAAGGCGCACCATTTTTGATATGAGATTCTCCTCTCTGAGAAAATCCCCAATAAGAAACGCCACCAGTGATTCCATATACGGGGGGATCTAATTCCGGCTCCGGCGGAAGAATGACCTCGTCATCATCGCCATCACTAATCGTATCACTCACATTATCACTCTTTTCATTCTCCTCGTCTGCGATACACTCAAACGTATCGCTCTGATCGAGATTTCTCTCTTTCGGGGCGTTTTTTTTGAGCTGAAAAGATTCATGATCAGATTGCTTTTTGTCTTTATCAAAAGGCCACATTCGCAATAAACAACTCCTTTCTAAAATTGTTAGCTGATCGAAAAAGAATGTCTCAAGTATCCACTCAAGTACTCATTCTCTTTTAACCAGCTAACAATCCCGAATTGTTTTATTTCAAGTCGACGCTCGCGGAGACTTGGCGCGTGATTCTGGTCAGCTTTGCTGACATCTTCCAATCAGAATCACTGCGCTTCTCGCGGAGCGTATAACTCAGAAGGGGATTGTCTCCCCTCCTGAGAAAGTTTGCGATACCCCCACCTATAGAGGAGGGAGACATCCACTCTGAGTTATTAGATTCCCACAGTAATCATGCTCGGAGTCGGAGGCAGATTTACCTGACTCGTCGTATTCGGATCAGATTTGGAGATCAGACTGATGCTTGCACTCAACCACACAAACGCCTCTTTAAAGTTCTTTGCATCTGCCTTGAGAACTGGCTTTGCGGCTGCCTCATCCGGATAGTACTCCTGGAGCTTACGGGTGTCCGCACCATCACCGATTCCCATTGGCATGTAGGTCACCTTCTTGTTTCTGATCGCATCCTGAAGTCTGCTCTTTGCAGAAGCCTCAAGACCGGTATCTGTCGGAGCGCCGTCTGTGAGAACAAACAACCACGGTCTGTAATAGGAGACACCCTGATCTTTATATTCCTTTTTTCTCGATTCAATCGCATCAAGACCTGCCTGAATTGCTTCGTTAAAAGAAGTAAGTCCAGATGCAGAAAGTGTCGGAGCCTCATAATCAACAGCAGGACGGAATCCCATTTCCGTCTCAACGGAACTGTTGAAAGAGATAATGCAAACTTCCGCTCTTCCCAAAGCAAGTGAATCTTCCTGAAGTGCATTTCCAAACTCGCGAAGTCCCCGATTCAGTTCCTCGATCGGCGCACCACTCATAGATCCTGAGGTATCTACAAGAAGGACTGCCGGAATGTGACGCTCTCCCTGGTTT
Organism: Brotaphodocola sp.; assembly: GCF_983179755.1. Lineage (NCBI taxonomy): Bacteria > Bacillati > Bacillota > Clostridia > Lachnospirales > Lachnospiraceae > Brotaphodocola > Brotaphodocola sp. The sequence continues at coordinate 18,210 of NZ_CFAHBC010000007.1, forward strand.
TTTGTTGGTAACGGATCTTTTGTAAACTGTACTGGCATATAAAATACCTCCCTTTCCTTTATGAACTTATGAACTTTATGAAATATAAATGTTCCTCTCTGTGATGTCTTTATTGTACTATGACGTCTCATCAAAGTACATCTCGAAAACCCGAAAAGTTGGTCCGAAATATACTCTTTTTGCTCCTGTTTACGGAACTAATAATCCGCAGTTGCAAAATGCATCCTTACATACCTCTAAGGAAATATAAGCTCTCTGCAATACCCGCCAGATTCTCTCCCTTCGAGCAGGATTTCCACTGTGAATAAACGCTGTCTTGTAGTTTTCTTCCATCAGAAATGATACCGCCCACTGGCAGTATTCAAGATCCTCCATCGTTTCGACCTCAAACAGCTTCGCCACAACTGCTTTCACAAAATATTCCACCTTTAAATCCGAAATCCCCTCAAACTCATCCTCATAGAGCTTGTTGAAAAGCAGACCTAACACATACGCAAATTCCATGCAGGAAAGACACGAAAATTCTTCCAAAAATGGCTCAGAACCGCGATCCGAAATCCTGTCCTGAAGAAGCTCTAAATAGTAATTCATCAGCACATCATAGAGATAGAGAGGAGTGCTGAATTCCAGGCTGTTTACTGTATCGCACTGTTCAAGCAGGATCGATTCTGTCTCAATGCATGACCAGATCTCATTCCACGATTCATTCTCATTTTTGACTTTCCTTGCCTGCTTTTCACTGATCGTTAATTTGCTGCTTTTCCGCTCTTTTTCTTTTCGCTCTCTCAGCGCCCGCAGAGTCAGTGATCGGAAAAACTCTGGATACTCGTCTCTGTAACGAATATATTTCTTTCTGAGATCGAGTTCCTCCTCCAGACAGGAATCCGCGATCGAATAAATGCTCTCATCATTAAGCAATGCCTGTGCATACCGAAAGAGACGTCTCGGTGTATTTACATACAACTGAACAAAGGGGTCTAACTTTATCGCAGAAGCATCGCATTCTCCCCATGTGTTTACAACCGATGACACATACGTCAGATCGGGATAGATCTCCCGCCATGCAAACTCATTATGAGAGCCATAAAAAGCCTCATTCAGTCGAAATTTTTCCGATGGCTTTAAGGTATCTGTAATCACAACAACGTGCAGAGTCAACCTCTTACACAATTCTCTGAGCAGTCTGTTAAATTCCATGATGCAATTCTCCGGTATCTTGGAATAATCATCCACGATCACTAACAGCTCTGCCTGCATGATTTTATGATTGCAGAACGCCAACAGGTATGGTTCACATTCCTGATAATGACGATAATTTATCTCTGCACCGTCCTGATTCGCTCTCGATACCATCTGTCTGAGTCCGGCACAAATAAGCCCATCTTCGATCTCCTCACATCTCAGTTCTTTGCAGTCGAGGATAATGGGCCACATCCTTCTTCGCAAATCCAGCTTGCTCGCAAGTTCTCTGTACTTGCCAGTCTCCAAAACATCATTCCCATCATTCTGGCAGATCAAAGCAATCATTTTTGCCAACGTGCTTTTTCCGCAACCAGATCTTCCCTCGACTAGGGAACGAACGGCCTGTCCACTCTCACACGTCAATATCCCCATTCGTCTATCTGAGACAATATCAGGAATGATGTAAAACTCTGACATCGGAAGTTTTTCTGCACCCGATACAGACAGACATTGCCCGTCAATCTTCCAATTTCCCCACAGTTGTTCTGCAATCATTTTTGCCTCGGCGACATTCTGAAATGCAGTAAACAACTTGGAAACCGCATCACTTTGTATAACTTCGAGAATTGTGACCGTTCCACTTTCAAAATTTTTCTTGCGGGCATTTCCATTGTTTGCCGGATATAAATACAATAAGGTGCTATACAGCGCCGAAAAGAACAGTTTCCGAAAATTCTCCTTTTCTGTTTCTTCCTCAAAACATTCTTCCGGGATAAATTCAACGTCTTCATACCCAAAATATTTCAGACAGAGAAACAGAATTTTCTTAGCCTCATCCAGACCAATATAGAAATCCTTGTTGCTCTGATCCAGTCCTACCGCAAGAGTCTCCGCAATTCCAAATGCAACCTGAGGATCTCTTGTCTCTCTTCGCTCTTTCACAAGCGCCTTAACCGTCTGCGTCTTCCACAGTTCCTGAAACTTCTCCAACGTTGTTCCTTTCGTCTTTCCCGGATGGAATTGGTTAAAGTGTTCCAAAATACAATCCTTAATTTCGGGATTGCTATCTAAAACCATAGAACAAAATCGATCCCAGTTTTCTGCAAGATACGTCATGACAATCTCATCATTGGCAGTGTTTGAAATATCATCCACGTTCTCCTGAAAGATTTCTCTCATATTTGTATTTCTGGAAATAAGGGCAAAAATCTTACACAAGAACTTGTATCCATCTAACTTTTCATATGTATGACTCATTGTTGTTCCCCCTAAAGCAAAGATAGCCCATCAGAATCTAACTGCGCTAACAGCTGTTAGTTGTTGCCCTCCTTCAAGGTATGCAGCCACTCCTCAATCGAAGCTCTCGACTCATCGTATTCTTCATCCCCACAATAGTCAAACGTTCTTTTGAACAGTGATTCAACCTCCGGACTTACACCCTGCAACGCTTCCTCAATTGTGTTCATGATGTTTGAATCTTCCCAGAAGTACAAACTTTTTCCGTCGACCATTTGCTCCCACAATTCTTCCTTTTTCACCTCAGAAATATCGCGATCGGATACAAACGGATACTTGCCCGTCAGCAACTGAAACAGTATCAGCGCATACAAAAAGGAATCGGATTTCTTGTCAAAAAGAATTCTCTCCCGGTTTCTCTGACTCAGCCATTCCGGAGCAACATACTGTGGGGAGTCGAATGCATTTACCTTTTCATAAGAAAACTGGTAGGTGAGAAACGAATAGACATCTCCCGCTTCCGATACCCAAAACTTATCCGGCGACAGCGTGCCGATAACGTGCTCTCCCTCATGAAGAATCTCAATGATCTCTGCGAGCTGGATACCAAGGTTCAAATAATACTTTCGTTCTTCGCGCGAGAGTATTTTCTTTTTCTTTCGCTCTTCTATGACTTCTGCCAGAGATACAAAAGGATTTCCTTCTACATGTGGATTCCGACTTATAAAACCGGTAAATCCAGAGTCATATTCGCCTTTCACGAGTTTTTCCGGCCACAACGTATTTGCAAATCTCTGCTCTTTTGTCAAATGTGGTCGTTCCACCAACTCATCACTCATTCTCCTGACAACGTGTCTGTTCTGATAAACTTCCGCAGCTTCAACGTAAACTTTTTCCTCGCAGTTTGTCACGCTGTAAATCTTCGTACTGTCTGAAACTGCATAGATCAGGTCACCGACCACATAAGCAGTACCTGCTTCGTCAAAAACCTGTCTGTTTTTCTTAATTGATATTGGCATTTTTCATCCTTCCCCATTCGTTCCATATCACAATCAATTTAATATCATATCAAACCGGCGTGTCTTTCCATCTTTCACACACTGAAGAACATCCTTCTCCCAAAACGGAAGAATGTTGTCGCGAAAGTCCTCGATCAGATTTTCTTTAAAAACAGGATCCAAAGAGAGAAACTTTGAATAATTATTTACAATCAGGCAGATTCCCTGATCTGCCGAGATCCAGGACAAATCTGTCATCCAGTCATCAAAACGACTGAACTTATTTTTGCAGGTTCCCGGAAACTGCATCTTAGTCTCCATCTCCTTAAAAAAAGCCGTCTTGTCGAGAATCTCATTTCCATTCAACACAACAATCAGAAATGAATTCTCCTCATAGTAGGTCACCGGATATGTCATCTCTTCCCGTCTGAGAATTCTATTTACCATTGCATTCCCTCCTCTACTTTATTTTGGTAAATGAATCATAATGATCCCCACTATAATACACCGAACCATCACTTCCGATGACGAAGCGTTCGTGATCGCGTCTGCTTCCATCTGTGGGCTTATTATTCACATCATACTCTTTATAGGTGATTGGTTTTCCCTCGTTATCCACGGTCGGCAAATCGCCATCCCGGTTTGAAAACTCTCCCCCACCTTTTGTACCTGGTGTCGCATCACTGTGAGGTCCATTCCAACCGTCCTGAACATAGCGATGATAAGACTCCTGAACGTTTGGAGGTAACTCGGAAATATCTTTTTCTGATATTTCTCCGTCCTCCACCTCACTCTTCGTACCGTCTTCTATTTTCTCCGTATGATCTTCTATTTTATCATGATTCTCTTTGCCCGTCTCCTTGGTTTCGCTGTTTTCATCTCCCGTCTCTCTTTTTTCATACTGTTCATCCTCGAACGCAAGATCCAGCTCGTCATCCGTTGCTTCTGCGTCAATTTCTGAATTGGAAGAAGTCTCTACACTGCTCTCAATGTTGCTGTCGCTCGATTCTGCGTTATATCCCTCGCTGTGTCCACCCTCGCCACTGTCTCCACCCATATCACAATACCTCCACGATCATTTATCTCATTCACTCATCTAAGCTACTTCTCTCAGCCCTTTATTTCAGTCACCTGTTTCAAGCATTTATCTATCTTATAAATCATTTCATGAAACAACTCGCACACACGGTAATCTGATCTGATTTCTTCTCCCCATCTGCCAGTAAGAGCAGTCGAAGAATCGTTTCTTTTTCTGCGTCTGTAAGAGGATAAGCATACTGATCCATTGCGATCATTGCATCGTCTTTCCAGCGCTCGCATTTCGCCCTATACTGCCTGTCCTTAGAGTACGGCTTTTGCATCGTCTTTGGGTCAACTTTTGGTAATGGAATGACTTCAAAGAAATTGACGCCATTGATCAGTTCCCGAATGATCTTTCCGTAATAGTGATACTTCACACGGTTGGAATCCCAGAATAATCGGATGCTCTCATACTCAATCTGACTCCTCTCAAACAAGGCAATATAGTCCTCGATTTTCCATTTGCTGAAATCACGGATACAATGAAGTTTTCTAATGAGTTCGTTTTTGTCGTAGACGTTCCTGTTAAACTGCCCGACAATCTCTCCCAGCAAAAATCCCCGAACTTTACACAGATCTGCATACTCCACTTCTGGCTGAAAACTCAGATCTGTCGGAGCCACCGCATATGGATTTTTATAAAAATCGAACTTCGTCAATACCGGCTCAATCCAGCCCTCCTGAAAGACAACGCCGACTCCATTATCCAATTTTGAAAGTTCCAAGACCTGCTCCCTGTCTAACGACAGCGCAGATTCCACTGCGGTCTGATCCGTCGCATCCTGAAGTCTCATGACGATCTTCGTGGAAGTGTTTTTCATCGCAGTCGGATCAAGCTCTCCCGGTGACTGATCGGCAATGATGAATCCCTCTCCGGTAAATCTCAATTCCGTGATACATTTTGTCAGAACCTCCACCGATTTACTGCCAATCGAAGGGCTATCCTCCCCCTGTGGCACAGAAGACGATTTCTTCAAGATGTTATGAGCCTCCTCCAAAACGGTAACATGGCAAAGCCTGTTCTTCTTTCCCTCATTGATTCTGTGTTCATAGAGGCGAATCAACAAGACTCCCATGATCAAAGAAAGCGTCTCCTGAGAACCCAATCGGCTCAGATCAATGATCACATTTTTGTCAAACAAATCACAGTCCGGAATATCATATCCACTGCAAAAAATCTCCTTAAAAATCCCCTCGGTCAGCATCGACAATCTCGTCTGCAAAGCCCCCTCATACGTCCCCTTTGCCTCACCGACAAACTTGCTCTTCTCGATCGCTTTCGGCAGTTCGGCAAGCACATCCACAAAGGTCGGAAATACCCGTTTTCCTTTGAGACAGATCGAATTTGTCAGATCCCACCCGCAATGAATGTACGCCATTCTCACGCAGTCTCTCAATACTGCCGGCTGAGCCGCGTACAACGGCCACGCGGTTGAGAATACACTGATCAACCTCTCCATATGATTTAAGATATGGACATTCTTCTCAAATGCAAACGGGTTTACCTTCAGCATCCGATACCGAAATGGAGTCGTCGAGTAGATATCAATTCCGGGCAGTTTTCCCCACAACTCTCCATACTCTCCCTTGGCTGGCTCAATCACGGTGAATGGAATGTTGTTTCCATGCAGTTGGTACAAAATATCTCCGATCGTTGTCGTCTTTCCCACTCCGGTCGCCCCGACAGCGAGTGTATGCGCATTCAGTTTCTGCAATTCGAGACGGGTTCTCGTATGTCCATCGATTCGCCCCATATGCATCAGATTGCCGACCGGGAAACTGGACTGTTCAAATACTTTTCTGTCTTTTCCTCCAATCAGATGAATGTTTCTTCCAAAGGTTGCCATGTGCATCACCGAGACCATACCCGCCGATTTTCGTGGCAGATTCATCATTCTTGAGAGTTCCTTTCCGGTGACAATGCTCTCCATTCTCTGAGGCGCATTTCCCACATAAAAGACTGGGGCAACTCCCATAGACAACGTATCCGTAAGATTTTGAATATTCTGATGGTTGGAATTCAAATCGCCCGGCCGTGTCGGTTGCCACAGATCGATCACCGACTGTTCCACATCCGTATTGTCTCCTGTGACAATGCTTCTGAAGGAGTTTGTCGCGACAATCGTCGTGTCATTGGCATTTGAGATAAAGTAGCCACAGCAATCCCAGAGTCCCTGGCTCTCGCTTTCCCGAAGCCGGCTGATCTGCTTGTCCAGTTTGACTCTCAAATCCTGAATCTCCTTGTTTGTCTCCGTCCGGACAATCGTTCTCGAAGATCCCGTGGATTTCTGAAGCGCTGTACTCGTCATATCTGCTTTTCCGATTGCACTCCCGCTCTGCCGTCCATAATTGATACCAACCGATCTTCCCGCCTGCATTCCATTCGCCTGCTGTTTTTGAAAAGAAATACCCAGACCCAACGGCGTGATCGTAAACGCATTTCCATTTCCACTTGAAGAGAATACGCCATTGCTGTTCGTCACGGAATACGCTTCACTGATGCTGTTACTGATTGTCTGCGACAAGGTCTGAGCCGTTGTATCGGTTAATGCCGTGCTCTGGCTCTGGGTATCATGAACCGAAATCTGTTCGAGCGGGGAGAGAGCCGTCGAGATTGCCTCAAGCGACAAGATTCTGCGGTCGATCACATCTTTTGAGTACGGAGTCGCAATAATCAGGGCGGTAAACTCTTTTCCCTGCATCGTATCCATGAATTTCTCCATTCCCTGAACATCTGCTCCCGAAAATCGTTCTTCCCTTGAGGATGGAACAACCGACACTGCGCCCACCGTTTTCAACTCATGATTCGGATTGGAGCTCATTCTGCCCATGATCTCATCAATTTTTGTGGCGTTCAAAGACTCCATAACCATTCCCGGGAAATTGCCGGTTAAAGTCTGAATCAACGCTTTCTCTGCGGTACCCGGAGCATCTGACTGAAAACCAATATAAAGGGAAATTCCATCCACAGTTCCCTGTATCATCATAAAGCAACTGTTGACTAAGGCATTCATCGTCTGATACACGGTTGTGAGGCGAGAGGTGACTTCCTCGTCACTGATTGCGATCTGCTGGATTCTCAACAACCGAATTCCCCGTTTCACCCTGACAGGATCGGAGATCCCCAGGACCTGACAGCCCGGACTCACAAAAGACTGCATGTAGGACTTGGAAAGAAAATCTTTCACCGCAGAGACAGAACTCCCCAACTGCTGTAAGCCCGTACCTGAAATCTGTGACATCATCGCCCATCCCCCTTTTCCGTTTTATAATTGCGTTATTATTTCGTTTTATTATCCCAAACTTATATAAAAAACAAGTGATAAGATACAGCCTAAAACGCCGGCGACACCTATTCCAAGTTCGATTTGATTCTGCTTCGTGCCATTCTTTTTTGAGACCGGACCTATATTCTGGGTGATCACAAGCCCGGAAATAATTCCCCCGCAGATCGTGGCTAGCAAAGACAGAATCGTTGTCGCTGTGAGAATTGTAAGAATCGCACAGACAATAATGATCGTCGAATAGGTTGGCGGTGTGATGATATCGTTTTCCGGCAAAACAATCACCTTGCAGGTCTGGCGCAAAATGATTGTTCCATTCGCATCAAATGCCGAGACTTCAAGCGTCGTGTCCCCCTCATCTATTGCAGTCACGGATTTACTGTTTGAATCCCATCTGGCAATTGATGAATCAAGCACTCTCACACTTATGCTCTTGCACCCGGAGCCAACCGGTTCTAAGGTTGCATGAAATGGCACCGGTGAAGAATTTAATTTCATCCTGATTTCGGGATCCATCCTGATTTGTTTCGGCAACGGAATGACCTGAACGGCAATGGACTGCATGACCTTATCCACCTGAACCGTGATCGTACACCTTCCCGGATTTAATGCCTCGAATCTGCCCGGTCCGAGCATTTTCAGGGAGTTTGCCGGTGAGACCGACCATCTGGCATTTGCGATGTTGGTGGCATTTGACGGCATATAGTTTGCACTCACACAAAACTGTGCGCCTTGAAGCACCGAATTTCCACTCGCAATTGACGATACAATCGCCAAATCTATTGATGTCACTCTCGGAACAACATACACCCACATCGGATGTTTACAGAGTACTTTTCCTGTCTCGGAAAAAATCTCCAATTGCGCGGAACCTGCCTGCAATGCCTTCGCCGCTCCATTCTGGATCGCAATCACCGACGGATTGCTGCTCTTTGCGGTTAAATTGGATGGTGGAAACTCATCGATAAGAATGTTTGCTGAGAGACCACATTCTAATTGCGCTGGCATTCTGCACTCGACAACCGGTTCCTCCCGGGTAAGCATTTGAAGCCTTGATCTCACATAAAAAGAGGCACTCTTGCCTGCATTGCAAAGTTTCGAATAGCAAAACATCATATATGGATAAAGAATCGTGATGTCGATCCACTCCTGAATCAAGGACAGGGCTTTTTTCTCATTTGCTCGGATCGCCAGACATTGTCCTAATTCCACTGAAAGCTCCCTGCTGCTTTCATCGATGACAACAATAAGGTCATCCTCGGATAATCCTATCTGCCTGCCCTCTGAGTAGCTGTTTAACGTCGTCAAAACAACATTTACCGCCTCTTTCCGATCTGCTGTGCATTTACATTTACCCTTAAAAAACGGATCAAGTCCGTTTAAAATCGAAGCCTTATATATACCTGCATCCACTGTAGATGTGAGTGAAAATCCGGGAATATCCGGCAACACAATTCCCATCTTATTCGATGCTTCATTCATCCATTGACATCGGGTTTTTGTGTCATACTTTCGTACGAGAGCCGTATGAGATAAATCCGTACATTCCCTGCGGTTTGCAAATACCGCTGTAAGCATCAGATATTCGATCTCAAGGCACTGGACTCTCAATGCATAGTCATCATTCACCTCAGAGTAAAGCAGTTCCGGCAAATCCTGATACCAGTTCGAGAGCGGATCAATTTCACACACCTGAAGCTGGCTCTGGGAGGACAATCTTTGACCATCTAACCAGAGATCCGCAGTCCTCGTATAAGGGCTTACTTTCATGTCAAAAATATGTTTCACCCAAACCACCCTTTCTTGAAATACGCAGTTAAATCCAGATTTTTCTTTTTTGTCAACCGACATTCCGGAATGGCTTCCAAATCCCAGGAATACCCTGCCATTTCGCTCGATTTTTTAAGAAAATTGTGTCGCCCAAATTTCCCCGAAAAGGAACTGATATCATTTGTCACATCTACAAACGAGGCCTCCTGATTGATCCATACCAGATTCCATCCATGAGGCGATCCGTTCAGCGTTCCGCCGACGTAGATGCAGGGAATATCTGAGTAATCGCAGAGGAATTTATAAGCCATTGAAATTCCCTCACACACCGCAATTCCATCCTGCACAACACCAATCAGATTGTGTGCCCGGATTCCATTCGCATCTCCATATTTGACATTATTTAAAATTACATCGTGCAACCACAATGCCTTCTCTGCAATCCCAAGATTGGATGGAGTATGAGAATAAATATATTTTCCCCAGTCTTCACATTTTTGAAGAAGCGTCTCCGCCTCCGATTTGGTATATAGATAATCCCCACGGATATTCATCCCAAATATACTTTTCGAATACGCAATCTGGTAATAATTTACATAAAACAAAAGCGGATAATCAAAATGAATCGCCTGCGCAATCTCTGAAAGGTTACAGTGAGGAACGGGTAAATGAATGTGGGACTCAAAATGCATCCACTGGCTGACCAGCGAGTCATACACAGACTGATCATGTGCATCCAGCTTACTTCTGTAATAAAGCAGGGCCTTCATCTGCATCATCCTTCACCTCCATCCATCTCCTAAATTCCTAACCTGAATACATAATCTAAATCCCTAAATCTTCAGCTTTTCAGATCTTCAAATACCGCTGAACCAAGAATACATAAATCATCATTTTCATCACTTTCCCTATCATACAGGGAATGATATATTTCGGCAGTGGCATCTTTCCGGCGCCTGCCGTGACTCCAACCAGATCAAACAATGGAAGTGGCAAAAAAGCAAACAACCATACCGTAAAAACGCCATATTTCTGCACATATGTTTGAATCCGAAAAAGAAAGGGTGTATCTTCCACAACATTTTTTCCGGCTCGACCACAGCAGTAGCTGATGAGTTCCCCGCACGCAGTTCCAACTCCACCGATTATCGTGCTAAACAGGGGATTTAATACCGTTGAGGCACTGATCGTAAAGGCAATCCCACTTGCCGGCAAAAAGACGGTGGCATTTGTCAGAAAACACGCCACAAACAGTCCTATATAACCGGCTACGGCAAGTTTTTTTATGATCTCGGGCCACAGCAAAAACGGCAATGATCCGGTTACGGCAACTGCAACTGCCAACACAATTTTTAAGAAACGGAAAGCGATTATTTTTGCAGTTTTTTTGAATTTTGTCTTGAGTTCTGTTTTGGATTCTATCTTGGGTTTTGTTTCCATCTTTATCCTTCCACGATTCCACTTAAATTCCTATGGTAATAATTTCGCTCAGATTTTCAAAAATTCCTTTTTTCTTTGCACTTTTAGGCGGGTTCTCTTTTGCACAAAGAGGACATTGATCGAGTTCTTTTCGGTACCAGTGGAAATGATTCTTTTCGCACTGTTTCAATGGTTCGTTATAGAATCTCATCAGAGCATCCATCCACTCTTTCGTGGTGGGGCGTTCTTTTATTTTTTCTAAGTAAGTTTCCTGATTATAATCAAAAACTCTGACAAATAAATCTTGAATATATTCGGGTAACATGCTAAAAGGAGGCGCCCAATCAGGAACCGTCAGTCCCTCTATCTTTTTTATGTATGGAGACTCCCCGTTCATGATTTCTACATTCGTATAGGTATCACTGACTGCTCTTGATACCAGATCTGATCGGACACCGCCAAATGGATTTGCGTTATTCATCAGCAATCTGAAAATTAAAATCGCCAGGGAAAACAAATCTGTCTCTCTCGTGAAACACGTATTTTTCAGGTATCCTGCGTTTTGAAGTTCAGGTGCCAGCATTTCCGGCAGACCGACCGCACACGGAAAATGCTCGTTTGTCGTTTTATCCACGATGTCATAGGAATCTGTGTCTATCAGACAAACCGTGCCATCCGGATTGACCACAATGTTATTCGGGTTTAAATCTCCAATTACAACTTCGTGCTCATGGATATAGGAAACCGCTTCCGCCAGGTTATATGCAATGATAATCAAACCTTTGTAATCCAACTCCGGAAAGTATTTTGTTCTGTCTGCGGAATTCCTCGACACATCATACAATTTGAATCTGGTTGTGATACCTGGCATGATATATCCAACAAAGTGATCTTCCTCATCGTAGAGTAAGGATTCTGGAATTGTGTTAATCAACACGTGGTCTAACTTTGACGGAATCTGGTTGTTGATAAGTGCCTCTATTTTTCTTTCCATATATGCAAAATCCGTTGTCGACTTAAATACCTTCACAACCTTTCCAGGCATATTCGGAACTTTGTATACAGCACCTTCTCCACCGCTTCCAAGCATGGTGCCGAGATATACCACTCTGCCATCGTTTGTATAAAATGTTTTCTCGGCGATACTTTCGGTTCTATTCTGTGAATTACTTTTTGTTTTTTCCCTGTCACTGCGGTTACTGTTGCATGCAATTTGAGAAAGCTCATTTTTTAATGTGAGTGCAGATCGTCTTTCTGTCTCTGCACTCGCCAAAAACTTGTCTAATGATGTCGCCAACGATGCCAAGGCAATCGCATCGTCGGTCGCAACATCATGGTCACTGTACACTCTTTTTAATAACTGACTAAGATATTCTCTGGTTTCCTCAAAACTGGTCTCTCCCTCAAAGGTCTGTTTTTTTTCATTTGGAGCATGATTTTTATTGCTCATAGAATCTCTCCTGTCGCCAATCACCGATTAGTACCTGTTGACGAATCTCTGTCTTTTTTATTTGTATTTCATTTATTTGTGTTTGACTTATTTGTGTCTAACTTGTCTGTATTTAATTTCTGCTGATTCTTCTGCATTCGACTCTGCCGGATTCTCTCGGCAGTCTGTTCAGACAAGACTTCCACCGTGGAAAGAATTTCTCCACTCATTTCCGTCACTGCTCCTTTTAATCCAACAGAAATATCAACAACCCCCGCAAATGTCTGTTTTACCCCATTTACAATCATCTCTCGATTCTCATTGTAATTGAATCTCTTTTCATTATAATTGAATCTTCTTTCATTGTAATTTGCATTGCAGTTTGTATTGTAGTTTGCATTATAATTTGACCTCTGCTTTGGATGATTCCCCGGATCACGCTTCGACTCACTCATTTCCCGATGCCCGTTATAATTTGAGCTGCGTCTTGGCTCACCTTCTTTTCTCTTTTCCGCCTTCTTGTCCACTGGGTTCTTTTTACTTGGACTCTTTTTGTTCTGCGAAGGATATAAGGCATTCCGTCTTTTCTTCTCGTACTCTGCCGTCTGCTTATTCCACGCTTCATCGTCAAATACAGGCTTCTGAGACTTCTGAATCGCTTTCTGATTCACAACACCGACAAAGGTAATATCATCCGTCACAGCATTTCTGTATGCTTCCGTCTTTAAGTACTCATCCCAGTCGTTGCAGTTGGATTTTGCGCTTTCCGCATCCGTCTGAGATGTGTAAAACACCGGTTCTATAAAACGATAATAGACCCGATTGTTCTCTGACTCCGGTCTCACAAATGCATCAAGAACACCATCCGTCGCCATAACGAATCCCACGGTGTTATTTACTTTTCCGTAGGTCCACTGTTTGCTCTGAAGCGGAAATACACTGCTCGCCTCTTCTCCCTTAATGCGGGCGGTAACCATCGCATAAATTCCATCTTTATCCAGTGCGACGATGCCGTCGTCTCCGGCATGCGCAAAATAAAGTGTCGTTCCATCGTACACCGCCAACGTAAGCGTGGACTGCAACGAGTAGGATAATACTTCGAGTTCCTCAGCCTGCTTCTCAACGGAATCAAATGCATACTGCATTGCGTCCGAGAGTCCCATCTTCATTCGACTTGGAGTGTCAAAAACAAAACCGGGCTGACTCATCTCCACTTTAAGAAACTCCTCCAGAAAATCCAAACTGGATTTCACGGCTGTCTCCGCACCGTAATCCGACAACTGACAACTGCCAACCCCATCCGCAATCGATGCAATGACAATCTGTTTGTTCACCCAGCGAAATCCACTCCTATCCTGACAGGGCAGGTTGTTCTTGATATGAGATTCCCCCTGCTGGGAAATGCAGAATACACTGATGTCATTTTCATATCCCGAAGTCGGATCTGGAAGATGAATCTCCGGAAGTCTTTCTTCCGTCTCGTCATTTTCTTCGTGACTTGTTTCGCCGTCTTGCTTGCTATCTGTTGTGCTGTTTTTTTCGTGATCCTTTTCAATATCTTCTTTGTTATCTTTTTTGCTATTTATTGTGTGATTCGTTTCGCCATTTTCTTTGCTATCTTTTTCGTGGTCTGCTTCGCTATTTTTCTCTTTGTGGTCTTTTTCTTCTTCCTCGCGACCCACTTTTTTCTCTTCCTCATGACCCTTCTCATGGTTCTCGGTGTCCTCGGTAACATCCGCCGTAATCTCCTCGCTCTCTGTATCCGTTACTTTAGGAGAAGCCGTTTCCATCGTGTCATTTTCTTTTTTGATTTCTTCCATTGCGATCCTCCTGAGAAATCTTGTGATACTCCCCACCTATGAAGGAAGGGAATATCTTTTTTGAGATATGTTTATTTTATCAATCCACTACCTAAAAGTACATGCCATTTCAGTCTAAAGTATCTCTGATTGCAGTTCATGCGTTGCACAAACTGCAATGGATTTTACCGATGCTTCGCATTCCAAATCGGCAAAATCAGCTCCCACCACGGTATCATACGGAATTTTCAGTTCAGAAAATTCCTATCCATGTACAGTAACCCCTCATTACTCATTAATCCCCACCGTAATAATGCTCGGTGTGGGTGGAAGATTGACCTCCTCAGATACCGTGGGATCGGACTTTGCGATAACAGTAAGGCTTTCACTCAGCCATACAAAGGCCTCTTTAAAATGTTTTGAATCCGCAGACAGAACCACTTTTGAAGGTGCATCTTCCGGATAGTACTCCCGCAATTTTTCCTTATTCGCACTCTCTCCGATTGCCATAGGCATAAACACTACCTTTTTACGATCAATATAACCTCTGAGTCTGGCCTTTGTGGCAGACTCCCTCTCCTCATCCGTGGCTTCTCCATCAGTAAGAACAAAAAGCCAGGGACGATAGTAATTAATTCCATTCTGTTTGTATAAATCTTTTCTCTCTTCAAGAACATCAAGTGCGGTGTCAATTGCTTCATTCAGAGCCGTAAGACCCTCCGCCACTAATTTCGGCGCCTGATATTCCATTGCCGGTTTAAATGGCATCTCCGTCTGCACCGTGCTGTTAAAAGAAATAATCATAATCTCCACTCTTCCCAAAGCAAGCGCATCCTGTTGCAAGGCATGTCCAAATTCTTCAAGGCCATGATTTAATTCTTCAATCGGTTTCTCCATCATGGACATAGACGTGTCCACCAACAAAACAGCTGCAAGATGCTTCTCTCCTGGATGGATTGGTGCTACAAGTGTACCTGACATAACATTTTCCTCCCTTTCCCCTTATCCTGTACTCCCACCAATTAATTTGCAATCGTATTCAACACAATACTCGCAAAGTTTCTTCCTGTCCTGAAATCGGAAGGTGTTTTGCTGATTACAAATAATTGGTTTGTCGGAAGATACAGGATCTTCCAGTGTTTCTTGCCATCCATTATCTGAAAACCACTTCGGAGCAGATATTGCCTGAGGTTGCTGTTCAGTTTTTCATAGTTACGAAACTGAGCTTTAAATTCCTGTCTCTGTATGCATCTCTCACTCATTTGTATCACCTTCCTTTCTGTAAACTCATTATCCCATAAAGGGGTCTATTACTAAAGAAAGGAAACTGGAAAAGTTGGTTGTAAAATGACCAAAGTTACGAATTTTTCTCAGATTGGCTCATGAATTTTAACCGGAACCAATTCCCACTTACAAGATTTCTCCATAGTCTTTCATATGCCCATATATTCTTCCTGTCCAGCCAAATACCTCCCTGACCTGGTCACATCGAAACAACGGACAACATGTTTTTTCTTCCGGATAATATTCCATCGCCTTTTTCACATCAATATCATCACCTATTCCAACCGGCATAAAGATTACTCTTTTTCTCCGAATTTCATTTTGTAGCCGATTTCTGACGACACATTCCTGATCCAAATCAGATGCCTTCCAATCAGAAAAGACAATCAAACACGGTCTGTAATAAAAAACACCAAATTCCCGAAACTCTCTCTTTCTTTTTTCAAGAGCATCAAGTGCAGTGCCAATTGCTTTATTAAGAACGGTTCGACCGTCAGCTACAAATTCCGGTGACTGATATTCTATCGCAGACTTAAATTTCATTTCCGTCTTCACAGTGCTGTTAAAAGAAATAACTGTAAGATCAATTCTTCCTGAAGCAACACAATCCTCATCTAATATCTGACCAATTTCCTTGAGAGTATGATTCAACTTCTCAATTGCCTTTCCCTTCATTGAGGTAGAAGTATCCACCACAATGGCAACTGCAAGATGTCTCTCTCCCGGATTTCTAATCGGATTCGTAATCTCCATCCATGTATCTGCCATAACTTTTCCTCACTTTCTCTCCTATGCTTATATTTATTGTAATCGTCCATCGAAGAAAAGTACTTAGCCAAACTCCGTAAAGTTAGCTTTCTGAAACGCTTATTATCATCGCCACAGATATAGAGATGTTTTTTTCACCTAAAATAAAAAAGAACATGCCTTGGCACATTCTCGCGCCCATACAAAAAAATCCGACAGCCACATACATGACTGCCGGATCGCAACTTGCTCTTTACTTTCACTTTTTTTATTTCATTTAACGTTCCCGACGGGAATCGAACCCATATCTGACGCTTAGGAGGCGTCTGTTCTATCCGTTGAACTACGAGAACAGCCCTTTTATTATAGAGCAAACAGACAGGTTCCGTCAAGCGGGAATTATTCCTGCGTGTATCTCTCTGCACATATGCCTGTTACAGTTCATGCATTGCACGAACTGCAACGGATTTTGCCGATGCTTCGCATTCCAAATCGGCAAAATCTGCTCCCACTACTGCATCATACGGAATTTTCAGTTCAGAAAATTCCTACCTGCGTGTTTCTCTGCACATATGCCTCCACAAGTTTCAGTGTCTGCATCATTCCGTGAATATGAGTGCGCTCCATGTGGTGAGATGCCTGAACACCCTGACCGATCAGCGCATGACGCACATTGTGACCGCCACGGATTGCAGCGGAAGCGTCGGAGCTGTATCTGCGGTAGCAGTCGACTGCGTAGTCGAGTCCAAGCTCTTTTGCCATCTCAATCATCTTTGTCGTCAGATCATAGTCATACGGACCTGCGCTGTCCTTTGCGACGATGCAGACTTTCTTTTCATCGCCCTCGAGATCGTCTCCGACCGCTCCCATATCCACAGCAAGCATCTCGGTCACATCCTCCGGAATGTAGCTTGCGCCGAAACCAACTTCCTCAAAATTTGTGAACAACATCCGGATCTTTCCAACCGGATTTACTTTTCCATCATGAATCTCTTTAAGCAGAGTCAGAAGGACAGCTGTGCTCGCCTTGTCATCAAGGTGACGGGATTTGATGTATCCGCTCTCGCATGCGACAAAACGTGGATCGAATGAGATATAATCTCCATTCTCAATTCCGAGTGCGCGCACCTCCTCTTTCGTGTGCACATCCTCGTCGAGACGCACTCTCATACAGTCATCTGTTCTCTTCTGGTCACGGCACTCCGGGAAAACGTGAACGGACGGCTCTGTCGTCAGAATCGTACCTGTATAAGAACGACCATCACGCGTGTGAACCGTGCAGTACTCGCCCTCAATGCTCTCCATCATATATCCGCCGACCGGAACAAGTTTCAGCGTTCCGTCATCCACAATCGTTCTCACCATTGCGCCGAGGGTGTCGCAGTGTGCGGCAAGAAGGCGATTTCCACCGTCCTTCACATCTCCCTCATGGACATCCACAATCAACGCCCCTCTGCTTGTGTACTCTGTGTAGAAACCAAGGTTTTCTGCCTCTGCTTTCAGCCATCCCATAACTTCTTTTGTGTAACCGGATGGGCTCGGAATGTTTACCACACTTCTCAGCTTTTCTGTCATATAGTTTTTTATCTCAAGTTCTGTCATGATAGTTCTTCTCCATTTTTTCAAATAATTTTAACAGTTCAATCCCTTCACAATCCCAAATAAACATCCATTGAAAATCACCCCAAATTGCCCTCAACTATATAGGAGTAGGACATCCACTCCAAGTTATATTCAGGACTGCTTTTCCACAAGCACATAGACAATCGCAAGCGGAATCACACAGAGCAGGGACGATTTCAGTCCCAATCCCAGCATCTTGGATGTCGCATAAGAGATCGCGATTCCGGTGTGGAAAGCGAGAAGCGTCAGACCGAAGATCGTTCCCTTCTCCTTATATTTCGGATCGCCACTGTTCCAGTAAAGGCAAAATGAGGATACCGTCTGCTTTAAATTGTTCGTGGAAAAAATCGTCGAGCAGACATATCCACATGCTCCGGTAAACGAAGTCCACTGAAATGCCATGATGAAAAATACCGGGTAGAGCGAAAGCATTCCATTCATATCTGCCGGAAAAAATGCCAGCAAAATACACACTGGAATCTCAATATACAGACAAACCTTTCTGACATTCCAACTTGTTCTCGCCGGAATCAGCGTTGCAATCGCCACTGCCAGCGCAAAGATGACAACGCTTCCGAGACGAATCAGCACACTGAGCATCTTTGCATCCTCAAGATCCATGACCATGTGAATCAAATTTCCAGTCACTGCCGAGCCGAAAATATCAAATCGGTTAAAAATCGCATATGCTCCCATAAAACCGCCGACAATCGCCATCAGGCAGTGCATCCAGAGATCGAGTCGCATCCAGATGCTCTCTTTCTTCTCCTTCTCAACCAGCACCTTCAGTTGCTCAGCTTTCGATTCCGATTTCTGCTCAGACTTTGGGGTTATTTTTTGTTGCGCTTCCTTCTGTGTTTCTCCCTTAGTTTCTGTTTCCATATTCTTTTGTATCCTTCCCGTTATTCCGTTTTCCCATATTTGTTTTTTCAGAGTGCACTTACACACCACACCTACCCGAAACAACAATGATCACGTTAAAGGTTAAACATCACTGTTCTGCCGGCTTCCCGCAAACTTTGCGACACCCTGCATCCAGATCTGTCCCTTAAATCTGCGTCCGATCTTCGGCTCTCCGATCAGATCTTTCTTCGCAATTCCGACATGAAAAATCATATCACTGCACTCAAGCGTCAGGTCATAAACGATCTCCTTCGTGATCTGATTTTTCTTCTCCTCAATCTTGCAGATCTCTCCGATCACCGAATACTGGTCACACTCGATTCCACTCGGCATAAAGCTGGAATCCACAATCGAGTACAGATCTTCTTTCATCACTCTCCTGGAAATTTGAGAATACATATCCATGTCCTCGATCGTCAGCGTCTCCATCGCATTCTCATCGCCATTTTTTGCTGCCTCAAGCAGGTGATTGCGGTCCTTCGTTGCAACCTTTGCCATCTCGATCTGTTTTCTCGTCTTGTGGAGTGGCAAAAGCACCTTTCCCTCGGTCGCAAGACCGGTCAGGCTGACTTCCTCTACCTTTGTGGAAAGGCGTCCCAAACGTGCCAAACGACGACAGCGGTACTCAAAACCGTTATCCAGATAAAAAATCAGGGAAATTCCCACTCGAAACTCGTCGAGAAGTCCCGCATAGGTCTCCTTCTCCGTGTGGCGCTGAATCGAGCAGTCCACTGTGGAGGACGGATCAGATGCCGTCAGATACGGATAATAAAACTCTCTTCGGAAACGTCCTTTCGGATCTACCTCTCCGACCATGACAATTCCCATGCCGGGAGCAACCTCCGCGCGAATCTCACAGAGATTTTCATCTTCATCAATTTCCAGACATTGACGCGCATTTCCCTTTTCCAGGTCATCGAGCAGTCTCTCTATATCTCTTTTCTTTCGGTAAGCGCCAAATCCCACACTTCTCAAAAATTTATGCATTCTCTCTCCTTACCTTACTTCATACTTCATTACTTTTTTACTTCTTTGTTTTTCTTCTGCATTATACTCTATCTATTCCGCATTTTCAATAAATGATGAACGCGAAAAAACTCCCCGGAACAGACAAAATCTGTCCCGGAGAGTTTCTGTAAGACTCCAAAAAACTTAAAAACCTTTTTGGATCTCTTTTTCGATTTATGGATTTATGAGTTTTACGGTCGTTTCGTTGGCTATATTCTGCTTCGCTTATGTTTATACAATACCCTGAGCCAGCATAGCATCTGCAACCTTCTCGAAGCCTGCGATGTTTGCACCTGCAACGTAGTTGCCCGGAACACCGTAACGCTTTGCAGCGTCATCAGCCTTTGCGAAAATATTTACCATAATGTCATGCAGTTTTGCATCGACTTCCTCGAAGGTCCAGGAAAGTCTCTCGCTGTTCTGGGTCATCTCCAGAGCGGAGGTAGCCACACCACCTGCGTTTGCAGCCTTACCCGGCATGAACAGCATACCGTTCTCTAAGAAGAAATCGGTTGCCTCTCTGGTGGACGGCATGTTTGCGCCCTCTGCAACTGCGAAGCATCCGTTTGCCTTCAGTGCCTTTGCACCATCCAGATCCAGCTCGTTCTGGGTTGCACACGGAAGAGCGATGTCACACGGAATCGTCCAGATGCCCTTGCCCTCGGTGTAAACAGCGGTCGGAACAGCCTCAGCGTACTCTTTGATACGTCCACGGCGAACTTCCTTGATCTCCTTAACAATATCCAGCTTGATGCCGTCCTTATCGTATACATAGCCGTTGGAATCGCTCAGAGCTACAACCTTTGCGCCTAACTGCTGTGCCTTCTCGGTTGCGTAGATTGCTACGTTTCCGGAACCGGAGATCACAACGGTCTTGCCAGCCAGCTCCTTGTCGTTTGCCTTCAGCATCTCGTTCAGAATGTAAACCAGACCATAACCGGTTGCCTGAGTTCTTGCAAGAGAACCGCCGTAGGTTAAGCCCTTACCGGTCAGAACGCCCTCATACAGACCAGTCAGTCTCTTGTACTGACCATACAGGAAGCCGATCTCTCTTCCGCCTACACCGATATCACCAGCCGGAACATCCTGATCTGCACCGATGTACTTGTACAGCTCGGTCATGAAGCTCTGGCAGAATGCCATAACCTCTCTGTCAGATTTGCCCTTCGGATCAAAGTTAGAACCACCTTTACCGCCGCCGATCGGAAGTCCGGTCAGAGAGTTCTTGAAGGTCTGCTCGAAGCCCAGGAACTTTAAGATGCCCTGGTTTACGGACGGATGCAGACGCAGACCACCCTTGTACGGTCCGATTGCGCTGTTAAACTGAACACGATATCCCTTGTTCACCTGAACCTGTCCCTTATCATCTACCCACGGAACACGGAAAGAGATAATACGCTCTGGCTCAACCAGGCGCTCTAACAGAGCTGCCTTACGGTATTTCTCCTCATTTGCATCAACTACCAGTCTCAGGGAATCCAGAACCTCTTTTACTGCCTGATGAAACTCTTTCTCTCCCGGATTCTGCTCCACCACTTTCGCATAGATCTCGTCTACATAAGACATGTTCATAACCCTCCTTCATCAATGATCCATCATCATTCCGTCTGATCATCTTCTCTTTTTCTCTTCAGACGTTTTTTCGTTAAAGTTCCTGCATGACACAAACTATAACGGATTTTCATAGAATGTTGAATGTTTTCAAACCAGCGTTCAGACTGCCCGAAAAGGCAAAAAGGGACCCTGCCATCTGGCAGAGCCCCTTTGCTCCTGACGTTTGAAAAAAGTATACTACTTTAATTCGTTAAAGTCAAGAACGAAATTTATAAACTTTTTTCACTGAATTCAGATTTTTTTCCTCAGTGAAATCTTATTTTATTAATAGTGCTTTATAATAACACTTTATTTTTTCTGTGCCTCAATCTGTTCTGCGAGATCGTTTAAGTAAACCCAACGATCCATCTTTTCCTCGAGCTGTGCTTCCTTCTCGGCTTTCTCAGTCATCAGCTGATTGAGTTTTCCATAGTCAGTTGCCGACACGGCAATCTGGGCGTCAAGCGCCTCGATCGCCTCCTCAAGTCCCGCAATGTCGTCCTCAATCGTCTCCCACTCTTTCTGCTCCTTGTAGGAGAATTTGAGCTTCTTCTGGTGTGCACGACCGTCCTGAGAGGACTTTACTGACGCGCCACTCTCCATGCCTGCGCCATCCGCGCCCGATGCTGATCCAGCTCCGCCATTTCCACCCTGATTACCGGAAACATTCTGACTGCCCGCACGATTACCGGAAACACCACTCATCTCACCGCCACCGCTCTGAGCGAGCTTGCGCTGGTATGCGACCTGATAATCCGTGAATCCGCCCTCGTACTGAACAACATTTCCATCGCCCTCAAACGCAAAAATCCGGCGCACAACACGGTCAAGGAAATACCGGTCATGAGAAACCGTGATGACGATTCCCTGGAAGCTGTCGAGATAATCCTCAAGAATCATCAGCGTGCGGATATCAAGATCGTTCGTCGGCTCATCGAGGAGCAGGACATTCGGTGCACTCATCAGAATCCGAAGCAGGTAAAGACGTCTGCGCTCACCACCAGAAAGGCGGGAAATTGTCGTGTACTGGACGCTTGACGGGAAGAGAAAACGCTCAAGCATCTGAGATGCACTGATGCTTCCATCCTTCGTCTGCACATACTCGGCGACATTTCGGATGTAATCAATGACCTTGAGACTCACATCCATATCCTCGTTTTCCTGAGAGAAATACCCGAGTTTTACGGTCTGTCCAATCTCAATCGTTCCGGAATCCGGCTTCACCCAGCCCGCAATCATCTTCATCAGCGTGGATTTTCCGCTTCCATTTGGTCCAATGATTCCGATGCGGTCATTTTTCAGAAAGACGTAATTGAAATCGCGCATCAGCACCTTATCACCATATGCCTTCGACAAATGCTCGATCTCAACAGTCGTTCGACCGAGACGGCTTGAGATCGACTCCATCTCAACCTGTCCGTCCGTCAGCTCCGGCGCTTCCTGATCGCGCAGAGCCTCATATCTCTGGATATGTGCCTTCTGCTTTGTCGAGCGCGCACGCGCCCCACGTTGCATCCACGCAAGCTCCGTCCGAAGAATACTCTGACGCTTGCGCTCAGACGCAGCCATCATGTCGAGACGCTCCGCTTTTAACTTCAGAAACCCCTCATAATTGCTCTGATAGCTGTAAAGTTTTCCCTTGTCCAGCTCCACAATCCGGTTCGTCACGCTGTCGAGGAAATAGCGGTCATGCGTGATCATCAGCAGTGCTCCGCGGAATTTCTTTAAATAATCCTCAAGCCAGTCCGCCATCTCACTGTCGAGATGGTTTGTCGGCTCATCAAGGATCAGAAGATCAGCAGTCGAGAGAAGCACACTTGTCAGTGCAACTCTCTTTCTCTGACCTCCGGAAAGCGTCTCTACCTTTGCCGTAAAATCATAAATTCCGAGCTTTGTGAGGATCGTCTTCGCACTCGCCTCAATCTCCTCCCTCGAGGTAAAATGAGGCTCATTGCGGTTGTCTCTCACAATGCTGTCGAGAACGGAATCCCCCGGCGTAAACTGCGGAATCTGCGGAAGATAACGGATGTAGAGATTTCTTCTGCGAATCACACTTCCGTCATCCGGCTCCTCAAGACCTGCAACAATTTTTAAGAGCGTGGATTTTCCGGTTCCATTGATTCCGATCAGTCCGACTTTCTCGCCGTCTCCAATGCTGAACGATGTGTCATCAAAGAGCAGACGCTCGGTGTAGGATTTCGTCAAATGTTCAATCGTTATCAGACTCATTTTCTGCCTTAGTCATCCTTCTCTGTCACTGCAAATACAGTACGCTTTCTTGCCATCTCATCGCTCTCAAGATACTCGTCGTAGGAAGTGATCTTATCGATGAGCTGACCGTTTACGATCTCCATGATACGGTTTGCAGTCGTCTGCACGATCTGGTGGTCACGAGAGGAGAAAATCAGCACGCCCGGGAACTTCACAAGACCGGTGTTCAGAGCGGTGATCGACTCCATGTCGAGATGGTCAGTCGGCTCGTCGAGCATCAGCACGTTTGCGCCGGAAATCATCAGCTTGGAGAGCATACAACGAACTTTCTCACCACCGGAGAGTACGCGCACTTTCTTCACGCCATCCTCACCTGCAAACAGCATACGTCCGAGGAATCCACGTACATAGGTTACATCCTTCTCCGGAGAGTACTGGGTCAGCCAGTCCACGATCGTGTCGTCGCTGTCAAACTCTGCGGTGTTGTCCTTCGGGAAGTAGGACTGAGTCGTCGTCAGACCCCACTTGTAGGAACCCTCATCCGGCTCCATCTCGCCTGCGAGAATCTGGAACAGAACAGTCTTTGCTCGCTCGTTCGGTCCAACGAGAGCAACCTTGTCCTCACGGTTCAGAGTAAAGGAAACGTGGTCGAGAATCTTCTCGCCGTCGATCGTCTTGCACAGATCGGTCACGGTCAGAACCTCATTTCCGATCTCTCTTGCCGGACGGAAATCGATGTACGGATACTTACGGCTGGACGGACGGATCTCATCAAGCTGGATCTTCTCAAGAGCACGCTTTCTTGAAGTTGCCTGCTTGGACTTGGAAGCGTTTGCAGAGAATCTCTGAATGAACTCCTGCAACTCCTTGATCTTCTCCTCTTTCTTACGGTTTGCCTCTTTCATCTGGCGAACCATCAACTGACTGGACTCATACCAGAAATCGTAGTTACCTGCGTAGAGCTGAATCTTGCCGTAGTCGATATCTGCAATGTTCGTGCAGACCTTATTCAGGAAGTAACGGTCATGGGATACAACGATGACCGTGTTCTCAAAGTTGATCAGGAACTCCTCAAGCCAGGAGATTGCATCGAGATCCAGATGGTTTGTCGGCTCGTCGAGAAGCAGGATATCCGGGTTTCCGAACAGTGCCTGTGCAAGCAGAACCTTGACCTTGAGCGCACCGGTCAGATCCTTCATCAGCGTGTAGTGGTACTCGGTGTCAACGCCCAGACCATTCAAGAGGTTTGCCGCATCGGACTCTGCCTCCCAACCGTTCATCTCTGCGAACTCACCCTCGAGCTCTGCTGCCTTGATACCATCCTCATCCGTGAAATCCGGCTTCATGTAAATGGCATCCTTTTCTTTCATCACCTCGTAAAGACGCTTGTTTCCCATAATTACGGTATCAAGCACCGGGAACTCGTCATACTTAAAGTGATCCTGCTGAAGGAAGGAGAGACGCTGTCCCGGAGTGATCACAACATCTCCGCTCGTCGGCTCAAGCTGTCCGGAAAGAATCTTCAGAAAAGTAGATTTTCCTGCACCGTTCGCACCGATCATTCCGTAGCAGTTGCCCTCGGTAAATTTAATGTTTACGTCCTCAAACAATGCCTTCTTTCCAACTCGAAGGGTTACACCATTTGCACTTATCATCTTCTAACACCTTTCTTTTTTTGAAATTTCTAATTCTGTGAACTGTTTCTTTTGTTTACCCGTTTTCCGGTTCGTTATGTTCACGCGTTGCGCAAACAGAACTTTTTTCTGCACGTTAGTTTCTGTCCTGAAAAAAGGGGGATTCTCCGTCCCCCTTCTTCTGTATCATATTTATTTTACAGGAAAATATTGAATTTGCAAGCGTTTTTGCGGATTTTCCTCAAGCGCTTCCATCCATGACATAATTCCAAACTCTGCGTTCTTCGTCAGCGCATCCTCGAGCGCATTCAGATTTTCCTCAGAGTGCTCGACCTCCCGACAGAAACGGTGCACAAGATCCGCAAGCCAAAGCTCCATTTCCTCTGCGTCTGTTGCATCCGAATTCTTTTTCACACGCTCCGCTCTATCAAGGTTCTGCGCCTTCTCCTCATGCTTTCCTCTCTGCACCCAGACTGCCTGTGCCATATCCTCAAGAAGCATCGTACACGCGAGTGAGAACTTATACTTTCCGTAAGCATTCTCATTGTAGACCGCCCCACAAAAATAAGTGAACACAAAGTAGACCATCAACTGCTCCAAAAACAGTTCCACGCGCTCTCCCATCTCAGATGCACGAAACGCCTCTCTCTGTCTGTCGTATTCCGATTTCCCGTTTTCATAGAGAGTCTGTTTCATCTTTGCGCGGTGATCCGGCCAGTGGTGATGCAGAGGTTCGAGTTTTTCAAGCGCTTCATAGAGAGCACACATCAGCTCATAGCGAGAATCGCCGTCTGTTTTCTCTAAGTTCATTTTTTTTGAGTTCATTTTTTCAGAGTTTGCTCTTTCTAAACTCACTTTTTGAGAACTTCTCTTTCTCTCAAGATTTTTGCGAAGAATTTCAACTCGCTCACTCTCTCCAAATCGCTCCAAAATCGCATCCACCTCATAGAGCTTTCCATCGCGAATCCGCCTCTGCAAATCATGCGTGAGCGCAAGACCGAGCTCCATCCGCACATGGATGCTCAATGTCCTGTCCTGAAGAATTTCAAGCAGTCTTTCCCTTGCATCCGTCAACTTCGTGTAGAGAAAGAAATCAAAATCCTCATACGCATCCTCATTTTCCTCCCTCTCATCTTCCTTTGAGAGAAAACGCACCGTCTCCGTTGTCCCGAGAACAATCTTTGCAACCTCCATACAGGACATGCAAAGCGAATACTCCCTCACCCCGTCAAATTCCTCGATATGGCGCGGATAAGTCCGGCAAGTCCGGCAGAGCGAATCCGGTCCCATCTCCGTGTAGAGATCGCAGAGATTGTCTTCATTCAAAAGCGCACAACGATGATGATACTGACTGAAAGAACCTTCCCGCCAATTGATTGAATTGTGAAGCCTGTTCCCGAACGGTCCCTCCGCTTTCTTATATTTCTCCAACGATTTTTTATCAATCATGATCTCCCAGCCGGCACAGCAGGTATCTTCACATTCTGATGCCGTGCAATGGAATTTTTTGTAATAATGAGGATATGTATAAAGCATATTTCTTTCTCCCGACCCTGTCTCTTTCTTGCTTATAAAAACGTGCCTGAAACCACTCCTCCGGTCCCAGACACGTCTCTGCACTTCTATTCGTTTCTTATTTGTCTTGTACTTGTTTTTAGCTGTTTCTTATTCGTGCCTTAGCTTCTGCTTTGCTTTTTAGCCTAAACGCCCAACCTTACAGCATATGCTTTCTCAGCTCTGCGCCATCCTGTGCACTTAAGTATGCCGGAGCGACATCAAATACGGTCTTACAACCGGTCTGACCCTCTTTGTTCATGCGGTAGGCTGCACGCGCATAAGCTACCAGAACGGAGGAGGTAAACTCCGGGTTGGAATCCAGCTTTAAGCTGTACTCGATCACATGCTTGTTCTCATCGTTCCAGCCAGTGCTTCCGGTACGGATTACAAATCCGCCGTGCGGGATACCTGCATGGTCGCGCTGAAGCTCTTCCTCGCTGATGAAATGAACGGTAGTATCATAATCAGCAAAGTAGTTCGGCATCGTAACGATCTCTTCCTCGATCTTCTTTAAGTCTGCACCCTCTTCTGCGACAACAAAGCACTCACGGGTGTGCTTCTCTCTGGTTGTCAGCTCCGGATTCTTTCCACTGCGAACTGCCTCGAGTGCGCTCTCAACCGGAATCGTGTACTGTCTTGCATCCTTTACACCTGCGATGCGACGGATTGCATCAGAGTGACCCTGGCTCACGCCCTTTCCCCAGAAGGTGTAATCATGTCCACCAGGAAGAATACAGTTTGCATACAGACGATTTAAGGAGAACATACCCGGGTCCCAACCTACGGAAATCATTCCGACATGTCCGCTCTTCTTTGCTGCCTCATCAACTGCTGCAAAGTGCTCTGGAATTCTTGCATGGGTATCAAAGCTGTCCACTACGTTGAAGTACTCAGCCAGCTTCGGGGTCTGAACCGGAAGATCGGTTGCGCTTCCGCCACAGAGAATCATGACATCAATCTCATCCTTCCACTTCGGAGCATCCTCTGCGGAACATACCTTTACACCCTCGGTGAGGATCTTTACGCTATCCGGATTACGTCTCGTAAATACTGCCTTTAACTCCAGATCCGGGTTGTGCTTGATTGCACACTCAATGCCTTTTCCAAGGTTGCCATATCCAAAAATACCAATTCTGATTGCCACTGTCTTGTCCTCCTCAAATATTATGTCAAATATTCTTTCTCGTATTTCTGCCTTTTCAGATTCTGCTCATCATTTTCAGAAACACACGCTTTATTATAATAGAACTTTAACGCAAAAACAAGATGCCACCTGCACAGCGACATCTTGTTTTTTTAGGATTTTTTTCAATAATTACCAAAAAATTATTTGAGCATCTCTCCGTATCGTCCGAGGAAACTTCTCGTTCTCTCATTGTCAGATGCAAATACCTGCTCCGGCTTTCCTTCCTCGACAATCACTCCACCTGCCATGAAAATCACGCGGTCGGAAATGTCTCTCGCAAATGCCATCTCATGAGTGACGATAACCATCGCAATGTGAAGATCCGCCAGCGATTTGATGACCTTGAGCACCTCTCCGGTCAACTCCGGGTCGAGGGCGGAAGTCGGCTCATCGAAGAACAGGATCTTCGGATTCAGCGCAAGTGCACGGGCGATCGCCACACGCTGACACTGGCCACCGGAAAGCTGGCACGGATAGGCATCCGCCTTGTCCGCAAGCCCCATCTTTTTGAGAAGCTCCATCGCCGTCTTTCTGACTTCTTCCTTGTCACGCTTCTGCACACTGATCGGCGCATCCATGACATTTTTCAGAACAGAAAAGTGCGGAAACAGGTTGAAGTTCTGGAAAACCAGACCGTAATTTTCCTGAATCTTTCTCAGCTCTTTTGTCGGAGCATAGACGACTTTTCCGTCTGCACCGGTCCAGCCCGCTTTCTGTCCGAGATAGATCAGTTCTCCGCTGTCCATCGTCTCAAGCATCGTGGCGCATCTCAGCAGGGTGGATTTGCCGGAACCCGACGGTCCGATCACCGAGACAATCTCACCCTCTCCGACAGAAAGCGAGATGTCCTTGATGACATCGAGATCGCCAAAGGACTTTTTTACATTTTTCATTTCCAGTAAATTCATAATATCCGATATCCTCCGCCTACTGATAATACGAGAGTCGCTTTTCGATGTACTCCATTGCGACTGCCACAATCAGGTTAAATACATAATAGAAAACGCCAGCCGCCACAAACGGCATCAGGCTTGTCTGTGAAGATGCAAGTGCTTTTGCAATCGCAAACATCTCGAGAACGCTGATCGAGAACGCCAGTGACGTATCCTTGACCAGAGTGATCACCTCGTTCGTGATTGACGGCAGAATCCGCTTCATCACCTGAGGAAGAATGATCTTGAAAAAGGTCTGGGGCTTGCTGTATCCCAGAATCTTTGCCGCCTCATACTGTCCTGCCGGCATTGACTGAATTCCGCTTCGATAGATCTCAGCGAAGTATGCCGCATAGTTGATGATAAATCCGATGAATGCTGCCCACAGACGGTAGCCATTTCCGATCTTGATTTTGAACAGGTAATACGGTCCAAAGTAAACCACCATCAGCTGAAGCATCAGCGGTGTTCCGCGCATCACAGAAATGTACGCTTTGACAATTCCCTGAATCACACGGTTTTTCGACATTCTACCAAACGAAATCAGAAGTCCCAGGGGCAGAGAGAAGACCAGTGTCACCACAAATATCTGTGTGCTGACCAGCATTCCTCCGGCTAACTGCGAAAACATCGTATTCCATTGCATATCTATCTCTCTGCTCCTTTTCCTCTAAAAACTCTTTTTAAAACTTTTTTCTTTTTTTATTTTGCGATCGTGGTAACGTCACGACCAAACCACTCGTTGGAGATCTCCTCGAGCTTGCCGTCTTTTGCCATCTCCTCAAGAGTTGCCTG
This sequence comes from Brotaphodocola sp., assembly GCF_983179755.1. NCBI lineage: Bacteria > Bacillati > Bacillota > Clostridia > Lachnospirales > Lachnospiraceae > Brotaphodocola > Brotaphodocola sp. Next base: position 47,880 of record NZ_CFAHBC010000007.1, read on the forward strand.
AACCTGATCTCTCAGCTCCTCATTGCCCTTCTTGAAGCCGATTCCGTACTCCTCAGATGCGAGATCCTCATCAAGAATCTTGAACTTGCTTCCGTCATCTCTCTGCTCAATCTGGTAACCTGCAACGATGACATCCATTGCGATTGCATCAACTGCGCCCATCTCAAGATCCATGAATGCGGTGTTGTAATCCGGGGTAGTCTGAAGGGTTCCAAAGGTGGAAGAAAGCTCGGTGTTGTCCTTTAAAGCTGCCTCTGCGGAGGAGTCTGCCTGAACCTCCACGATCTTGCCTGCCAGATCAGCGAGTTTCTCAATGCCGGAATCTGCGCTTACAACAACAACCTGAGAGTTGTTCATGTACGGCTCACTCCAGGTGTAAGCATCCTCTCTGCCGTTCATCGTAAATCCGTTCCAGATACAATCAATCGTTCCGGAGTTCAGCTCCATATCTTTGGAATCCCAAGCGATCGGCTGTGGAACAAACTCCAGATTCAGACGAGATGCAACTTCCTTTGCGAGATCCAGATCAAATCCGGTATACTGTCCGTCATCTCCTACAAAGCCCATCGGCGGAAAATCCTGATCAAATCCTACGATAAATTTGCCTGCGTGATCGCCGGTTGCCTCCGCACTCTCTGCACTCTCTGCACTTGCCTCTGCGGAAGTCTCCTCTGCCTGACTCTCATCAGCCTTCGTCTCTTCTGCCTTGGTCTCTGCGGTCGTTGTCTCTGTCTTTGCGCCACCACATCCAGCTAAAGATACTGCCATCACTCCTGCCATCATCAGGCTTACCATTCTCTTTTTCATAATTTTCCTCCTCTTTCCGAATGTATGGGTATTTCTACATTCTGCGGACTGCCTATCATTTGATTTTCTTCGATTTTTTTTCACTTTTTCTTCTCTAAATTACCAAATCATATACAATCCTGTGCCGTTCTTTTCGTTCACGTTACCATATTAGCATGCTAAAGTGATTCTGTCTATCCTTTTTTTCTCAAAGCATCAACAAAATGAAAAAGAAATCGCCAGCACCGGCATTTCCCGGAACTGGCGATCCCTCAAATCTGACTGCTATTTGATTTTTTTCTACCTTATCGGCGATCTATACTTTCTCAATCTCCTTGGATTATTCCTCAACGACCTCCGTCTCAGCTTCCTTCACATCTTCCGTAGCTTCTTCATCTGCTTCGGTAGATTCTACGGCATCTGCTTTGTCCGCATTATTCTTCTTGTCGTTGATCTCCTCATCGTCTTTTGCCTGATTGTTCTGACCATCCTGATCCTCTGCAACGGTCTCATCCTCAGAGAGCTCATCGTCTGCATCTGCAATCTCATCATCCACTACATCTGCATCCTCAGTTGCGTCTGCTTTATCTGCGCTGTCTTCCTTCTCCTGATCCTCAGTCTTTTTATCCTGATTCTCATTCTCGGAAACGTCTGCGGTGATCTCGTCCTCAGAAGCGATCTTCTCCGCATCATCTGCATCCTTTGCAACAACCTCTGCGTCTGCAACCGTCGTCTCAGTGATACTGATCTCCTCATCATCTGCCGGCTCCTCGGTCAGCTTTCCGTCCTTCGTGATCCAGAGTGTCAGATCCTTATAGCCCTCAGCAGAGATCACAACTTCGTTGACATCCTCAGTGAAGCTCTCACCGCCAAGCTTTACATTTCCATCCGTCTTCGCAAGGGAGTAATGCTTATCTCCCCATACATAACCCTGCTCATAGGCATCGCCGTTTACGGTAACCTCGGTGATTGCGTTCATCCAGTCGTCATTTCCCATTCCGAATCCAATCGTATAATCGCCACCAAAGAAGCTCTTCTCAGCACTCTTAACCTCTGCCGGCTCGAGCTTTCCGTCCTCGTCTCCGATCTCGCCGTTATCGCCGTTGTCATCGGAATCTGCAAGGCTTCCATCCTTGTTGACGCTCACAGTCAGATCCTCGTAACCCTCAGCAGAAATGACTACCTCATTGACATCCTCGGTGAATCCCTGATTTCCGAGTTTGATTCTGCCATCCGTTACTGCCAGAGAGTAGCTTGTATTGTTATATACATAACCACGCTCATAGGTCTCACCATTTACAGTAACCTCAGTGATCGCCTTCATCCAATCATCATTGCCCATTCCAAAGATCAGAGAGTAATCGCCAAAGAAGTCTTTCTCTGCGCTCTTTACAACTGCCGGTGCAAGCTCATCAACCTCGCTGTCCTCATCGACAATCGTGCCGTCCTTCTGAACTTTCAGGATCAGATTCTTGTAGCCCTCAGCGGAGATCTCAATCTCATTGATGTCCTCCGTAAATTCTGCACCGCCAAGAGAAATTCTGCCATCGGTTACAGACAGAGAATACTTTGCATTATTGTATACAAAACCTGCCTCATAAGCCTTACCATTTACAGTGATCTCGGTGATTGCATTTATCCAGTCGTCATTTCCCATTCCGAAGACCAGAGTGTAGTCGCTACCCAACCAGCTCTTCTCAACCTTCTGAATCTTTGCCGGCTCAAGGTCCTCTCCGTCGATGTTGCTGTTGTCAAGCTCCACATTGAAGGAAATCTCCTGTGCCTCATAGTACTCTGCATAGATCTCTAAGCTGTAAGCACCAGCCTCGGTGAACAGATCTTTTCCGAGAGTCAGGACATTTCCGGAAACCTCATATCCAACCTTCTCATAAACGCTCTCCTGACCATCCGGCAGAACCGTCTTAACCGTTCCATCCGGTCTTGTCAGCTCTACTTTATTGATGTAGCGGAAGAAATCACCGCTCTCATCTGCGGTTGTAACCTCAACCTCGTTTCCGATCTTGAGATCGTCTGCCACGCTCAGAGTTGCATCTGCAACCGTCTTTGCAACGTTGACGTTTACTATGTTGTCCTTGTAGCCATCCAGCTTTACAGTGAAGGTATTCTTTCCAAGATTAAATACGGATGCATCAAAGATCAGCTGGTTGCCCTCCACGCGATACTTCTCGGAAGAAAGTGCCTGATAGCTTACGCCGTTGACAAAGATCTTTGCATTCTCCATCAGCAGTTCCATGTAAGTCTCATCTGCACCTGCAAAACGTACCTCGCTATTCTCCTTTGCCTCGGTCAAAGTCTCGCCGTTCTCATCAACCAGAGTCAGAACCGGAGCATCCTTGCCGAGATAAGAACCGTTCATCTGGGTCTCACCGAGCAGGTTGTCCTCCATAACCTCCTTAACTGCATACGGACGATTCGGAGTCGTCACAGCATTTCCACTCTTTACATAGTCTGCAAATGTCAGATACTTGCCTGCAACCTTTGCTTCCTCGACTGCATTGCGGTAGTCGATAAAGCTGTAAAATTCCCCGTTGCTGTCGAGAACTGCATCGTATCCGGACATGTCGCTGAGCCAACGATCTGCAACTGCGGTTGCATACTCATTGTTCACGCCAAGCTCATTGAGAAGCAGGGCATTTGTAAGCAAGTCTGCATCAAACAGAAGGTCTGCGGACATTGTATCGCTTCCGCCATCAGATGCATCGCCGCTACTGCTTCCGCTTCCGCCGGTTGTCGCACTTGACATCATATCGATTCCGTACAGATCGCTGTCTGCCTGAGTGCTCTCGACACCGCCAACCTGGAACGTTGTGCTCACATTCTTGAAGCCGTCTGCATAGATCGTCAGCGTATACAGACCGTTATCCGGAATGTTGTCGCGTCCGTTCTCAGCAGTCACATCGTTATAGAGAATGAAGCTGTCACCGATCAGATACCAGTCGGTAATCTTCTCAAGCTCTCTCGTCGTTCCATCCGGAGCAGTCAGCTCTACGCGGTAAATCGGCATCGTCACACCATAAGTCATGTTCTCCATCTTGAAGTGCACGTTCTGACCACTCTTGATCGAACCTGCCTCAGCAAGTTTCATCGACGGAGCCGTTCCATTTACCACATGGATCGGGAACAGGGTGCTCTTTCCGCCGGAGCGAACTCTCAGATAGTAACGGCCATTGGAGTAGAAGTTTGACTGACCGAGCGGAACCACGATCTGACCAACCTCATTTCCGTTGTGATCTGCCAGTTTCTTCTCATAATTTAAGTTGTCATTCAACGTGCTGTTGTTTCCGTTGTCTGCAACAAGATCAACATCGCTGATTGCGTCAAACCACTGCTTGTCTGCCTCAGAGGTGTAATTGAACATGATCACTGCCTGTCCACCGACACCGTAAAGGTTGCTCTCATCCTCTGTCAGCTCTGCATCCGGGGAATAGAACGGAATTGCATTTGACTTCTGACCCAGAGAGAAGGTGGTCTTTGTCGGATGTACACGCACATTTCCATCCTCATCGTAGTTAGTCAGATGGTAATCCCAGACATAGACAGAACCGTGTGCAAGGAAGCTTGTCGGTGCAGTGTTCTTGCTCTCAATATGCGGAGCCGTCGGTGCTACATTATCGCTCAGAGAAACGACCTGAGTTGTGCCGTCCTCAGCAACAACAGACAGAGAACCCGGATACAGATCGGTCAGTTCCCACTTTACGAAAGTTCCCTCATCGTCTACATTGCTGAATGCACTCGTCACATCAACGCCATCCACAAGAATCTTGCAGTTCTCCAGAGAATATCCCTTTGCAAATGCAACGGTCACATACTGACTCCATCCAAGATCAATCAGCTTCGTCTGGCTCTCCACAACAAGGGATGTCTCCTCCGGCTGATCCGGGTTGCTCGGCTGATCCGGATTGCCTGGCTGATCTGGGGTACTCGGCTGGTCCGGATTGCTTGGCTGATCCGGCTCGCCCGGAGTTACTGTTCCGTCATCCTTCTTATCTCCGTTATCACTGGAAGAACCATTGTTAGAACCATTATTCGCTCCGTTGTTTGAGCCATTATTGGAAGCATTGCCATTGTTGTTATCGCCAGCATTATTATTGCCATTATTGTCGTTACCATTATTTCCGTTGTCGCCGTTGTTATTGTCATCGGCATTGTCTGCGCCATTTGACGTATTGCCACCAGTCGTTCCGGAATTGGAGCTTCCGTTTGAAGAGCTTCCACCTGAGCTGCTGCCTCCTGAACCGCCTGAACTTTTAGAACCACTGCCGGAACCGCCAGAAGTCGTTCCGGTCTGCATCGGTGCGGAGTACGCGATTCCTGCCTCATTCACCCATGCTCCGTCTGCATTTACCTGATAACCATCCGGGGTTGTCTGGTTTGCCAGCATCTGACCATTCTCATTCATATAATACCAACGACCATTTACCGGCGCCCATCCGGTTACCATCGCGCCGTCTGCACCGAGATAGTACCAGACTTTGGATTCCTGATCCTGATACCAGCCGGTAAGCATCTTGCCGTTTGCATCAAAGCGATACCATTTCCCCTGGCATAAAAGCCACTCATTCTGTACAAGTCCCTGTCCCAGACGATAGCTCCACTCGCCAGTCTGAGCAGACTGCTCCCACTTACCGGTATTATCTGCAACTGCTGCAAGAGGAGACATATTTGTCACTGACAGAGAAAACATCAGTGCTGCCGCCATTCCTGTTAACCCCTTTTTCTTCACTGTAAACCTCCTGAATACGTTTTATCTTTATTATTTCTTAGAAATATTCTTGTTACCGTTCATGCATCGCACAAAATGCAACAGAATTTTCTTTTAATTTTTATCAATGATGGACATAGATCCGAAAATTGTTCACACAATTTTCACATTTTTTATCATAACAAAGCAACTCCTTCGTTTCAAGTCTGATATTGAGAATCATTTTCATTAATGTGAGATTTTTTCTCAATAAAAAAAGGAGATCTTATCCTGAAATTCAGGACAGATCTCCTTTTCTGTGTTACTTATTTGTTATTTATGCCTTTTTCTCATTCCCTCAGAATTTACTCAAAACTTTTCTCATTTACGAGCAAATCTCCTTTATACCAGTCTATGCAAGCTGTTCGAGAACCCAATCGACATCCTTCGTCGTCTTGAGTTTTTCCAGACGTTCCGGATCTTCCAACAGTGTACAGAGATTGCTCAGAATCTCCAGATGCTCATCACCGATTCCGGCAATACCGAATACCAGCTGTGCCTTCTCAGCTCCGAAATCAACGCCCTCCGGATACTGCAAGAACACGATACCGGTCTTCTTGACGGTTTCCTTCGCCTGCGTTGTTCCGTGAGGAATGGCAACGCCCATGCCGATATAAGTCGATACAAGACGTTCTCTTTCCTGCATCGCTGTGACATAAGTTCCATCGACATAGCCGAGCTTCTCAAGCAGTTCTCCTGCTGTCTGGATTGCCTCTTCCTTTGTCACCGGCTTTTGTCCCAGCTTGATTCCATCTGCAATGATGATCGACGGACGCGCAGTAGCCTTGCCCTTATCCTCAGCTATCTGCTCCGCAGAAACCTTCTCTCCTGCTCCCGCATTTGCTGTTTCTGCATTTCCATTTGCATTTTCTGCTCCACCAGTTGAATTCTTTGCGGAATCTGACTTCTTCGTCAGCTGAGCGTAAAGCTCATCGAGAGCTGGATCTGCAAGGAAGTTTCCAATCGTAATCAACTTTGCCTGCGGAGCAGATTTTCTTGCGCGGTCTGCAAGTGTTGTCTGCACAACTGCAATGTCACAGTCAGACGGAATGTTGTCAACCGACGTGTTCGACACCGAGATATCCGGGCGCTCTGCCTTGATGCGGTTGCGGAACTTCGTTGCTCCCATCGCAGAAGATCCCATTCCTGCATCGCACGCAAAGATGATCTTTTTCACACCCTCTGTATTCTCAATCTTGTCAGAAATTCCGGCACTGGCAGCTGCACTCTCCCCTTTTGCCTCTGCCTTCATCGATGCCATCTCACTCTGTGCGTTCTCGAGACTCTTTCCACCTGCAAGTTTCACGATCGGACCTGCAACTACAAATGAGATTCCGGTGGAAATCAAAACACCTGCGACTACCTTGATCAGATCGCTTCCCGGCGTCATCATCAGATACGCGATAATCGAACCCGGAGATGCCGGTCCCACAAGACCACAACCCGTCATATTAAACCAGAAAATGCCTGCTACACTGCCTAAAATGGGGGCAATAATGACAAGTGGGTTCATCAGAATATACGGGAAGTAAATTTCATGAATTCCACCAAGCAGATGGATGATCACTGCACCCGGAACAGAATCCTTTGTCGTCTTATCTTTGCAGAAGAACAGATACGCAAGAAGAACTCCAAGACCCGGACCCGGATTCGGCTCCAGCATATACATGATGGATTTTCCGGTCTCGGCAGCCTGTGCCGTTGCAATCGGTGTGAAGATACCGTGGTTGATCGCATTATTCAGGAATAAAACCTTAGCAGGTTCGATAAAGATTGCCACCAGAGGAAGCAGGCTGTTCTGAACCAGAACATTGACACCGGCAGAAAGAATCATGAGAATTCCACTCATCACCGGTCCAATAATTGTATATCCAAGCATCGCCAGAATCATACCGATGATTCCGACTGAAAAGTTGTTGATCAGCATCTCAAAGCCTGCCGGCATATGACCATCCATCGCCTCATCAAACTTTTTGATGCAGAAGCCAGCCAACGGTCCCATAACCATTGCCGCCATCAACATCGTAATGCTTGTGTTGCTCATGATTGCTCCGATCACGGCGATTGCCCCCGCAACACGTCCGCGGTCTCCGCCGATCATCCGTCCTCCGGTCGATGCGATCAGCACAGGAATCAGATACGTCAGCATCGGACCAACCATGCTGTTAAACCCCTCATTCGGCATCCAGCCTGTGTCGATAAACAGCGCTGCAAGAAAACCGAATGCAATCAGTGCGCCGATGTTCGGCATCACCATTCCCGACAGAAACTTACCGAATTTCTGTACATTATTTTTCACGAAAACCCCTCCTCCATTTTTATCAATGGGGAATGGATCAACTGTCCTATAATACCTTAACGCCGTATTTTCCGCATTCTGCTAGAAATTCATCCGGCAGTTTTCCATCCGATACAACGATGTCGATTTCTTTCAGCCCGCAAATAGAGAAACTGCTTCTTACATCAATTTTTGAGGAATCCATCATCACAATGACCTGATCCGCCTGACAGATCGCCGTCTGTTTTAAGATCGCCTCGTCGCTGATGCCACAGGTAAAACCTGACTGAGGATGATAGCCGGTTACTCCCAGAAGTACCTGATAAAAATTGACCCTCTCAAGTTCCCGAATCGCAGAAATTCCACAGACACTCTGGCTGTAACGGTTCAGTTTTCCCCCTGGAATCATCACCGTTGGACTGGAAAGTTTCGCCAGTTCCGTCGCACAGCTGAGACCTGTCGTGTAGATCAGATTAGACTGATCCGGAAACCGTCCGGCAAACATCGTCGCCGTACTTCCGGAGTCGAGAAAAATCGTCGTGTCCGGATGAATCAGACCAAGCGCCTTCTCTGCTATTTTCTGTTTTTCTGGAATATTCCGCACGGCTTTCCGGTTCAGATCATCATCTGTTCCGATGAGCACCTGCACGGATCTTGCTCCCCCGTGTACACGGAGGATTCTCTGCTCCTCATCGAGGAATTTTAAATCCGTGCGAAGCGTCATCTCGGATACCTGCGGAAATGCTTTTTTTATCTGGGAAAAACTGACTGTGCCGTTTTCATTGATCAGTTGAACAATCGCATCTCTGCGCATTTCCATTGAATCCATATATAAGTTCTCCTGTCTGTGTCAGAATCACAGACAGGATTCTGACACGAATTAATTCTGGGTGAAGTGAGACAGCAGATACTCCTCTGCCTCCGGGCACCACAGACCCTTATGTGCATCTACAATGTCTGCAAGCTCAACAAAGCGAGAATCATTCTCTCTCTCACCCTTTGCACGCAGATCAGTCAGTGCGGTCAGCGGAAGCTCCAAATGCGTGTAGATCAGCTTCTTTCCGCCCGGAATCTTCGGAAGATTCAGAGTTGTCTCTGCGGCTGCATCAAGACCTCCGATATGGGTAACCATAACAGCCGGATCGATGCGTCCCTCTGCGGTCAGCTTCAGAGACTCGATCATATCTGCGGTATTTCCACCGGTCGTTCCCATAACATGAGTAGAGTTGTAATGTACATCGTAGAAATTCATCGTAGCGCTGAACTGCTTGTCGGTCGGGCCAGCGAAAAAGTTCAAGCAGCCGTCACGTCCAAGGATTGCGCTGGACTGGGTCACTACGGATGCAACCGGTGCGTAGCACAGAACGTCATCGTAGCCGGTGCCACCGGAAATCTTCATGAGTTCTGCAACCGGATCCTCGTAGTTTCCGGTGTTTACAAAATGAAGCTCAATGCCTTCCTTCTCCATCACCTCTGCCGGCGGGAACAGCTCTCCTGCACGGTCAAGACGCTCCTGATTCAGATCGGTAACAACAACCATAGACGGACGGCGGTCGCAGTGAAGTGCATAGGTCAGAGCACCGAGTCCCATCGGGCCTGCACCTGCCATGATTGCCATCTTTCCGCCTTCCTTGATTCCCATGAAGTGCTCGTAAACACCCATCTGGGTATGGTAAGCAGCGTGGAAAGCACCGATGCTGCAGGACATCGGCTCTGCGAGGGATGCCTCGTAGTATGCACGACCCTTGTACTCGAGCAGGCAACCAAGCTCCATTACCTCGGCCGGGATTACGCAGTAGGTGGTGTCTCCGCCGAAGAACTCGTAAGAGTAACCCGGGCTCCACATCGTTCCTTTATAGTTCAGTGCCGGCTGAAGAGTGAATTTCATTCCCGGTTTGAACGTATCCTGATGGTTCTTACCAACCTTCACGATATCACCTGCAAACTCATGACCCATGATTGCCGGATGCTCTGCAACGTCCGGATGAACACGCTTGTGTCCGGTACCGAGAATGGCACACTTGTAGGTGGACATGCAGATACTGTCAGAAACAACCTTAACGAGGATCTCGTCATCGGTGATCTCCGGAAGTTCAAATTCCTCCAGTCTCAGATCATTGGCTGCGTGAAGTCTTACGCCTCTTGCTTTCATAATAAAACTCCTTTCTATCTTAATGAACTTTTGCCTGATTTGCAATCCTGCAATTTTTTCATTCTCTCAATTCTTTTCATTTTTTCTAATTTTTCCAATTACCGTTCGTTCCTGCGTTGATTCAAGTCGACGGTGGTGGATTTTCCGTTCTGTCTCCTGTTTACAGTGTGCGGAAAACTACCTTCGGCATCAGCGATTCAATCACCTCATACTCTGCTGCCTGCGTTCCACTGCACATGACATTCGCTCCGCCGGTCGCTGTCGAGAGACGAACCGTGTCCTCAAGACTGTTTCCGTTTTCCTCTGCAAATGCGAGTGCTGCGACAACGCTGTCTCCTGCTCCAACTGTGCTTCCAACCGGAACCTTCAGTCCCTCTGCGTAGATCGTCTTCTCCTCGGTCACATACAGAGCGCCATCGCCTCCCATCGAGACAACAACTTTCTTGATTCCGTAATCCTGCATCAGCTTCTTCGCTTCTGCCTCAAGCTCCTCGACGGTCTCAAGTTTGCGTCCGGCAAATCTTGAGAGCTCATGATTGTTCGGCTTCACGAGATACGGCGATGCCTTGACTCCGGTTGCAAACAGGGCTCCGTCTGCATCAAGAATGACTTTTGCACCTTTCTCCCGGCACGCCTTCGTCCACACATAGTAGGTATCTTCCGGAGATCCCTTCGGCATGCTTCCCGAGATCACCACGATGTCGCCCTCGGAAATCTTTTCAAGCAGATCATCAAGCAGGGCATCGAGGATTTCTTTTGAAACCGTGACTCCTGGCTCGTTGATGTCGGTGTTTGTGTGATTCACCGGATCAATCACCTTCATGTTGGTTCTCGTCTCGCCCTCGACAAAACAAAAGTCGGTCTCAAGTCCCATGCGCTTGAGCGCTGTCTGGATACTGCGTCCGGTGTCTCCTCCGAGAATTCCGATCGCGATGCTCTTTCCTCCCAGCTTGTCGATGACTTTTGAAACATTGATTCCCTTTCCACCCGGATCTGTCCGCATTGTGGTAATTCGATTGACGCTGTCCACCGTCAGAGATGGAATCTCAACGGTTTTATCCAAAGCCGGATTTAACGTTACCGTATAGATCATTGCAAACCTCCCACACTTTTGTTTTAACAGTTGCAAATTGTTGTTTCAACATCTTGTATCTTTAGAATATCACATTTTTCCAAAAGTCAACTGTTATTTTAAAAACAATCTATTTAATTTTTACATGATTCTACTTTTGTTTCAACACCAATCATTGTTAAAACCAACAATGTACGAGAGATTGGATTTCCAAATAAAATCTTAATGGAGATCTTGAGTTTTCAAAAACAGGTGAAAGAAGCAAACGAGACTTTCGCAAAAAAGAAAAATGGGCAAAAAAAGAAGCCCCCTCACGCAAGGGTGCTTCCCTCTTTTTCTTCATCAAAATTTTACCCTAAAGATCTGCACAGATTCGAGCGCAGATTTCCTGCAATTTCTGGGCTCGATCACCGAAGATTCGGATCACGGTATCACCATATGCCGTCGTGCTGAGTCCTCCACAGATCTCCGGATCATCCTCAAACATCTCGCGGATCTGGCTTTTCCTCTCCTCGTCTATCTTTATGCCAAATAGAAGAAGGTTTGCAAGATGAGAATGTCCCTCAAACATTCCGACCTCCTCCATCTCATAACATTTCGGATCAAACCGACAGTTCTCGCGGTAAATCAGTTTTCCCTCTCGTCTGACCTGAATTCTTGCATCGTATCTGCGGTAGGCAAATCGCTCTCCACTCGCACTTCGCCCGCAAGAGAGAATCTCCTGATAGATCATCCTGCTCTTCACGCCCGCAAGATGGATCTCTGTCCTGCTCACAAAATCCGACTGTGCAAACGGAATCACCGGAAGCGGGCGATAGATCAGCGTGGAATCATCTGCAGCCCGAATCTGCGTCTCACGCTTTGCACATCCCTCATTCATCTTGTGGATCTTTTCAAAGGACTGGGAGGTACACTCCATCACCGCACCAGTCTCTGTCTCAAGCTCGATCTGCTGGGTATCTCCCTCCATAATTCCGGCGGACACAGCGAGAATCATCACCTCAATGCTCCCGTCCTCCCGCTTAAATGGCGAGAGCACCTTGTACGGGGCGGTAAAACTCATCTCTTTCAGATAAGTCTCTGCCTGACCGCTCTGGCTACTCCGCTCTGAGACAGATGCCGTCAGATGCAGGGTGGAAATTCGCCCAAATGGATTTTCTTTCATCGGATTTCTCTGCCTCCTTGCTTTCTCTGGTTTGCACGTTTCCCTTTATGGCTTATGGCTCTGTTTTTCTACTTTTTTCTCTTAATTCTTCTACTTTCCTGCTTTTCTTATTTTGCCTCTTCCAAAAGTACACTTCGCTTGATCCAGCGCACAACCTCATCTACACCCTGATCTCCGCGGATATTGGTAAAAAGGAACGGTCTCTCGCCTCTCATTTTTTTCGAATCTCTCTCCATGACCTCAAGACTTGCGCCGACCATCGGTGCGAGATCAATCTTGTTGATTACCAGCAGGTCAGAGCGAGTGATTCCCGGACCGCCTTTTCTCGGAATCTTATCACCCTCTGCGACATCGATGACAAAGATCGTCGCGTCCGCAAGCTCCGGGCTGAATGTTGCAGAGAGGTTGTCTCCACCGCTCTCGATAAAGATAATCTGAATGTCAGGGAAACGACTCATCATCTCATCAACCGCCTCAAGATTCATTGAGGCGTCCTCACGGATTGCGGTGTGCGGACAGCCACCAGTCTCGACACCGATGATGCGCTCTCTCGGCATGATACTGTTCTTGCAGAGAAATTCCGCATCTTCTTTCGTGTAAATATCATTGGTGATGACACCGATGCTGTATTCCGATGCCATTTTTCTTGTCAGGATCTCAATTAATGCAGTCTTGCCCGATCCAACCGGACCTGCAACTCCGATTTTTACATAAGACATTACCTGTTCCTCCCGTTTCTTATTCTTCCCGTACCATCACATTTTCCATTTATAAATTCCAGCTATAAAGAATTTTCAAAATTATGTATCTCTAATTTCGATTCGGCTCCTCCGGCGGGTAAAGTCATGCAAACGCGCTCTCGCTCCGGGTTCGACGTAGCGGTGCATAAGGTCGCATAGTACGCGACCTAAACACCGACGTCTCACACGGGTTTGCCTGCACTTTCCCGCCCTCCGTCGCCTTAACACATAACATAACTGCAAAATAATTCAATGGCATTTCAAAATATATCTTCAATGCTTTCTTCTCACTTATTTTCACAGTTTTTTACTTTTATTAATTGGACTCTTTTATTTCCAAACTCTAGGACATATAAAGGCGTGAATAGAGTGCCTCATGTTGCATACAACGGATCTCAAATCCCGGTGCTTCGGCACCAAGGTCATCCTCATCCAATCCAGTCAATCGAGTCATAACTTCATCAAATAATTCCTGCGCTTCAAATAAAATCTGCTGTCCGGCAGTTTGACTAAGTGGCACGGTTTTCACGCAGTTTGTGACCATTGCGGAGGTCTGTGCATAGAGATAATGTTCCAACATCATCTGCCTGTCAATTCCTGCTCCCGCACAAAAAACTCCGTATACAACAGAATGATTCTTCGCTCCTGGAAGTTTGATATACTCATGAAAAATCTTACTTTTAAATGGAATCTCCCACGCCGAGACTGTCTTGATAAAACGAGAACCCAGCTTTTCTCCTGCTTGACGAATCTCCATCGCAACACGAGTCGCTGTCACCATCTCATCCAGTTCTGCAAGACGCGCCAGAATCTCCATGTTTTTTTCGGATGTATCATCCTGCATGACACTTTTTTCTATATCAACGTTTACACGATTTGGGTGATTTCCATTTAAAGCAAAATCAAACTGTTCTGCAAGATCATACGCCATCGCCACCGTCAACAATTCATTCTGGCAAAAACTGTGCAGGAGCATGCTTCTGATATAAGCTCGTGCGGTCTTTGCATCTTTTACAATTCCCTTTTGGATATACGTTTCCAGACCATAAGAATGAGAGTATCCTCCGATCGGAAACAACGCATCATTAATCTGCAACAGCAGGTAGTGTTTTTTCTGTTCGCTCAGATTTCTCATGTTTCTGCCTCCGTCTTCTCTCTGAATTCCTTTAAGTTGCCTCATCTATCATATCATCAGGATCAAAACTCAATTTCCAACCTTATATTCTTTTAATGAGTATGACTGCTGACTGTTGAGGAGATTGCGCGGTCAAAATCAAGTTTTCTCACTGCCTTTTCAACAGTCACTCCATGCAGTTTTGCAAGAAGCTGAAATGTCGGCTCATTGTAAGGAGTGATGAACTCATTGTCTTCCTCACCCCACATCAGAGCGCCATGTTTGTTTCCAATCTCAAAGCAGACTTTATGCGCCATCTTCGGATGATGTGCATCCACATGAATGACAATGACCTCACACGGTGGAACATCCACTGCAATGACCTCATTTCCATCCTGCCACAGCACATCTCCCTGACGCAATCCCTTCGTGAGAATCTCCGTTCCAAGGCGAACTCCGATTTCTCGTCCGCTCTGCGTCATTTTCTGGTGAATTCTCTTATATGCTTCATGCCATTCGATCTCTACATAATCAATCTTATATGTTTCACCGCAAAATTTTTCATCAGAAAGATTTCCCAGCACCGTTTCACAAAGTATCATGGCTTCCCGTCCTTTCTCTCCCCTACTTTACAAAACAAATAATATTTATTGCTGAATTTTATCTTCGATCAATTCCATAAAATTCGTTTCACACATAATAAAGCATTGATGATACAGGCGACGCAGTGCAGGGAAGTCACTGGAAACCCGTGTGAAACGTCGGTGCTTAGGCTGTGTATTTTACAGCCTTATGCACCGTTACGTTGAACCCGGAGCGAGAGCGCGTTTACAGGACTTTCTCTGCCGGAGGCGCCGTTTCTATTACGTCTATCGATCTATTTTCTATTCTATCGGTCTATTACGTCGACGCCCTTAAAACAGCGAATACATCTGCGTCAGCGGAAGTCTCTCCGCCGGTTTCGAGGTCAGCGACTCTCCATCCGCCTTAACTTCATACGTCTCCGGATCTACGGTGATCTCCGGTGTCTTATCATTCCACTTCATATCCTTCTTTGAGATATTCCGCGTGTTGTGAACCGGGAGAATCATCTTCTGAAGACCGAGTTTCTCCTTAATCCCTTCATCCAGAGCAATCTGCGATACGAAGGTCGCACAAGTCGCATACTTCGCTCTTCCGTGTGCACCAAACATGTGCTGGTACATCACCGGCTCCGTCGTCGGAATTGACGCATTCGCATCTCCCATCTTCGATGCAATGATCATTCCGCCCTTGATAATGATGTCCGGTTTTACTCCGAAAAATGCCGGATTCCAGATCACAAGGTCTGCGAGTTTTCCAACCTCAACAGAACCAACATAATCTGAGATGCCGTGTGTGATTGCCGGGTTGATCGTGTACTTGGAGATGTAGCGACGAATTCTCATATTGTCATCGTTCTCCGTATCACCCTCAAGCGGTCCCCGCTCCTCCTTCATCTTGTGTGCCGTCTGCCACGTTCTCGTGATGACCTCCCCGATTCTTCCCATCGCCTGAGAATCCGAACTCATCATACTGAAAACGCCCATGTCGTGAAGCACATCCTCCGCCGCGATCGTCTCCGGTCGAATACGAGAATCTGCAAATGCGACATCCTCCGGAATGTTTTTATCGAGATGGTGGCAAACCATCAACATATCGAGATGCTCATCGAGCGTATTCTTCGTAAATGGCATTGTCGGATTTGTCGAGGACGGAAGCACATTCGGTGCGGAAGCTGCGCGGATGATATCCGGGGCATGACCGCCACCTGCGCCCTCGGTATGATAGGTGTGGATTGTTCGCCCATTAATCGCTCTGAGCGTATCCTCAACGCATCCACCTTCGTTCAACGTATCCGTATGAATTGCGACCTGAACATCATACTCGTCTGCGACATTGAGACAATGGTCGATGACTGCCGGTGTTGCACCCCAGTCCTCATGAATCTTGAGTCCCATCGCCCCTGCCTTGACCTGCTCGATCAGCGATGCCTCATCAGAACAGTTTCCCTTTCCGAGAAAACCGAGATTCATCGGATACTCCTCCGCCGACTCGAGCATTCTCGCAAGATTCCACGGTCCCGGTGTGCACGTCGTCGCATTTGTACCGTCTGCCGGTCCGGTTCCTCCTCCGATCATCGTCGTCACGCCAGAAAACAGCGCGCAGTCAATCTGTTGCGGACAGATGAAATGAATGTGCGTGTCGATTCCGCCCGCAGTCACAATCATCCCCTCGGCTGCGAGAGCTTCTGTCGAAGCGCCGACCGTCATTCCCGGTGTGATTCCATCCATGATATCCGGATTGCCCGCTTTTCCGATGCCGACAATCTTTCCGTCCTTAATTCCGATGTCCGCCTTGTAGATTCCCGTGTAATCCACAATTAGCGCATTTGTCAGCACAAGATCGAGATCTCCGTCCGCACTCGTCGTCTTCACCGACTGACCCATGCCATCGCGAATCGTCTTTCCACCACCGAACTTGATCTCATCTCCGTAGCGCGTCATGTCGTATTCCACCCGCGCAATCAGATTGGTATCTGCAAGCCGAATCCGATCTCCGGTTGTTGGACCGTACATCATGCTGTATTGTTTTCCACTGATTTTGAAACTCATCTCGCCAGTCCTCCTTGTCTATGCATCTAAATTCCTCTCATCTGTTTTGCTCTCGCACGCTCAAGCGCCCGATCAAGATTTTCCGGAATCGCCTCCCCGACGGTCAGATCGTTGCATCCGTAGACAACTTTCTTTCCTCCAAGTGCGACGAGTCTGACAAGTCTTTTCTCTCCCGGCTCAAAACGCACAGAAGTTCCGGATGGAATATCCAGCCGGAATCCAAATGCTTCTTTTCGATCAAATTCCAAACAGCGATTGACCTCAAAAAAATGGAAATGAGAGCCAACCTGAACCGGTCTGTCTCCCATGTTCGCCACCATCAGCTCTCTCGTCTCTTTTCCCTCATTCAAAACGATGTCCCGATCAAGGGGCAAAATCTCTCCCGGTCTCATAAGCCAGCCTCCTTTGCATTTTTTCGTGCCTCCCAGCAGGACGGTCCCGGCTGAATCGGATTGTGAACCGTCACGAGCTTCGTCCCGTCGGGGAAGGTCGCCTCAACCTGAACCTCCCCGACCATATCTGCAACGCCGTCCATCACATCCTCCTCGCTTAAGAGTTTTCGTCCAAGCTCCATCAGCTCCACAACCGATTTTCCATCGCGGGCAAGCTCGAGAAGTTCTGAACTCAAGTAAGCGACTGCCTCCACGTAATTGAGTTTCAGTCCTCTCGCCCGTCGCTCCCCTGCAAGCTGTCCCGCCATATGAAGCATGAGTTTTTCCTGTTCCTTCGGTGTCAGTCTCATTTTGCAAATCCTCCTCCATCTATTCCAGTCAGCACGTTACAACGACATCGTTGCCTGAAGTTTTTCCTGATCGAGGTCTGCCGGAGCACCGTCCATGATGATGCGCCCGTTTTCCATCACATAACAGTAATCTGCAATCTCCAGAACGAATTCGAGATACTGTTCCACAATCAAGACCGCCATTCGGGATTTCAGTCCGGTGATGACTCTTCCGATCTCCTGAATGATCGATGGCTGAATGCCCTCTGTCGGCTCATCGAGAATCAAAATCTTCGGCTCTGACACAACGGCTCTCGCGATTGCCAACTGCTGTTGCTGTCCGCCCGAGAGATCTCCGCCCTTTCTCTGAAGAAACTCTTTGAGGATCGGAAACGTCTCAAAAATAAAATCCGGGATCTCGCCTTTTCCCTTCTTTGCCTCCAGTCCGAGAAGAATATTTTCCTCGACCGTCAACTGTGGGAAAATCTCTCTGCCCTGCGGGACATAGCCGATTCCCCTTCTCGCTCTCTCGTAAGCCGGAAGATGAATCAGCTCCTCCCCGTCAAGCTGGATGCTTCCCTCCGGGGTCTTCACAAGCCCCATGATCGCCTTCATCGTTGTCGTCTTTCCCGCTCCGTTTCTTCCCACCAGACAAGTGATCCGTCCGGTCGGTGCCTCGAGATCTACATGGCGCAGAACCATTCCCTCGCCGTAAGTTGCATACAAACTTTCTGTCTTAAATGTCATACCCGATCACCTCCATTTTAGCCTCTGCCCAGATACACGTCAATGACCTTCTGGTTCCTCTGAACCGACTCCATCGTTCCCTCATCAAGCACCTGTCCCTCGTGGAAAACGGTGACGGTGTCAGAGACATCCTTTGCAAACTGCATGTCGTGCTCCACCACGATGATCGAGCAGTCCTTCTTGATTTTTTTCAGGAGTTCCGCAGTCTTTTCTGTCTCTTTTCTTCCCATTCCTGCGACCGGCTCATCGAGGAGCATCAACTGTGGTTTTGCCGCCATCAGCATGCCGATTTCAAGCCACTGTTTCTCTCCATGTGAGAGACTTCCGGGATATTTAAAACGCTTGTCCTGAAGACCGATGAACTCGAGAACGTAGTTCATGTAGTCCTTTTTTTCTTTTGAGAGTTTCAGAAATGTCGTGCAGTAGATCGAATGTTTTCTCGCGACTGCAAGCTCAATATTCTCCTCGATCGTGATGCCTCCAAATACGCTCGGTGCCTGAAACTTTCGACCGATTCCGAGATCTGAGATCTTGTACTCTCGCATCTTCGTCACATCTTTATCGCCATCCTTGTCACTGTGGAAAATGATATGTCCGTCTGAGACTTTATTCTTTCCGCAGATCGCATCGAGAATCGTCGTCTTTCCCGCTCCGTTCGGTCCGATGAAAAACCGGATCTCATTTTTTCCGACGCTCGTGGAGACATCCTTGATCGCCTTAAAATCACCAAATTTTATACTCACATCCTGAATATCCAGAACCGGATCTTTTACTTCCATGATTCATTCTCCTTTCGCGTCTCTGTCTCTCTGCTCATTTCCTATCCTCAATACCAAAACCGATATCAGCAATTATCTTATCTTTCGCCCTCACTCATGAATGAGAGGAAAATCATGCCCGCACTATGAACCAATTAATGTGCACGGCTCTGCTTTTCTTCTGAGACGAAATTCTCCGTCTCCCTCGGCTTCTCATTCTTTCTGACCTCAATCGCATGACGGATTCTTCCCGGAACTTCTTTCAGGGAAACAAATCCACCCGGAAGCCACAAAATTACAACAACAAAAAGAACACCGATGAAATACGACCACAGCTCCGGGAAATTCTCACTTGCGATCGTCTTGAATCCGTTGACCGCAAGAGCACCGAGGATCGGACCTGCAAGTGTTCCCTTTCCTCCGATTGCAACCCAGATGATCATCTCAACTGACGGGGTGATGCCAACCTCGTTCGGGGAAATGATACCGACCTGACCGACATAGAGCGCACCTGCGATTCCGGCAATGACTGCGGAGAGCGCATAGACAAATACCTTGTAACTTGCGGTGTTGTAACCTGCGAATCCGGCACGGTTCTCTCCGTCACGAATTGCGATCAGCACGCGACCAACACGACGACCAGTCAGGAATCGGCAGACTCCGTAAATCAGAACCAGCGCGATCAGGGTTGCGTAAAACATCTGAATCTTTGTGATCGGGGAGTTGATGCTCTTTCCGAAAATTGTCTTAAAGTCTGTCAGACCATTCGAACCACCTGTGTACGCCTGACTTCCGATCAGAAGCGTACTCATAATCATCGCCATCGCCTGAGACAGAATTGAGAAATACACCCCGCGGATCTTATTTAAGAATGTCAGATATCCGATCAGGATCGCAAGTGCCATCGGCACAAGAATCGCCATCGCAATCGCAAAAACCGGATTTGCAAACGGTTTCCAGAAGGTCGGCAGGGCGCTCATTCCAGTCCACTGCATGAAATCCGGAAGAGCTCCGCCCGAGGCTTCGAGTTTCAGATACATCGCCATACAGTAAGCGCCAAGTCCAAAATAAACGCCGTGACCGAGACTTAAAATTCCCGTGTATCCCCAGATCATATCAAGTCCGAGGGCAACAAGCGCAAAGCACATATATTTTCCAAACAGGCTGACACGAAACATCGGCATGTAAAATGGAAGTGTGCCGAGAAACAAAAAGATCAGAAGAACCAGAATCGTGGTTCCCTTTATTTTCATCGCAGGTCTAGGTTTCATTGCTGTACCATCCTTTCCTCACCTTAACTCATTCAACGTTACCGCTCATGAATTGCACCAACCATCACGGCTTGTTCTCTTTCCCGCTGTTCCTTCTCCAAATAATAATAAATACTTGGAAATCTCGCCCTCTCAATTAATCCTCGATTAATCCTCAAGGGAGCGGGTATGTACGGCAAAAATGCCCTTAGGACGAAACTGAAGCAGGATGATGACGCACACAAAGATCAGAACTTTTCCCATCGAAGCGGTTGTCATAAACTCAAATGCGGTCTCACCGACTCCGATAAATCCAGCTCCGAATACCGAACCGATGATGCTTCCTGCACCACCCACAACAACCGTCATGAACGTGTCCACGATGTAGTTCGTTCCGAGTGTCGGTCCGATTGCTCCGATCCAGGTCAGTGCACAACCGGCAAGTCCCGCAAGTCCCGAACCGATCGCAAATGTGGAAGCATCGATCCGGCTTGTGTTGACTCCAAGACTCGCAGCCATATTTCGATTCTGCATAACTGCACGAATGTTTCTTCCCTGGCGGGTCTTGAACATCAGCGCGTAGACACCGAGGAGACAGATAACCGCAATCAGGAGAATGAAAAGACGTTTGTACGGAAGGGCGAGCATACCAGAAATCTTTAAGCTGTTCTCAAGGAAGGACGGTGCCTCCACTCCAACGTTCGGAGAACCGAAAATGCTTCGTGCTCCCTGCTGGAGAATCAGGCTGATGCCCCAGGTCACAAGCAGGCTGTCCGCCGCTCTTCCATAGAGCTTTCTAATAATCAGCTTTTCCAGAATCAGACCGCAGAACCCTGCGACGAGAAAAGAAAGAAGAATTGCCACGATGCAGTAACTGTCAAACACCGATGCCGGAAGATACTTTTTAAAAAAGTTCTGAACGACGTAGGCGGTGTAGGCCCCAATCATGATAAATTCTCCGTGAGCCATGTTGATGACTCCCATAAGTCCAAATGTAATCGCCAGTCCAAGCGCTGCCAAAAGCAGAATGGAACTGACGCTGATTCCGTTAAACAACTGCATCAGAAATAGTTCCATAGTTTTCTCTCCCTTCCAGTTTTTTCTCAAACCAAATCCTGTTTTGCTCTCACCAAAATGAATTTTGCCTCTTAACGAAGACATCCCGACCGAAGTCGGGATGCCATTATCACCATTGTCTGTGAACGATATTCTCTTTTGCTAAGTTCTTTTACTGAGTGGAAAGTCCGCTTGCCCACTCGTAAGTGCTTAAGTACGGGTCCGGCTTCACTGCCTCGTCCGTGCTCCAAACCTCATCGATCAGACCGTCTGCATTGATCTTACCGATTCGTACCGGCTTGTACATGTGCTGGTTGTCACCGTCGATTGTGATCGTGCCCTCCGGAGCGGAGAACTCAATTCCGCCTGCTGCCTCTTTTACTTTGTCAACATCGGTAGAACCTGCCTTCTCAACGGCTTTCGCCCAGAGATAAACGGCATCATAACCAGCCTCAATCGGATCATCCGTCACACGGTCCTCTCCGTATTCTGCCTTGTACGCCTCAACGAATTTCTCATTTTCCGGTGTATCGGTCGTCTCATAATAGTTCCATGCGGTCAGATGACCTTCCAGATAAGAAGCACCGATTCCGGCAACCTCCTCCTCTGCGATCGATACAGAGAGAGTCTGGATCTGATCCGGTGTCAGGCCTGCATCCTTGTACTGCTTGAAGAATGCAACGTTGGAATCACCATTCAAGGTGTTGAAAATGAAGTCCGGCTGTGCCTGCTGGATCTTGCTGATGATCGTCGTGTAATCGGTATGACCCATCGGGGTATACTCCTCACCGACAACCTCCATTCCAAGTGCCTCAGCCTGCTTCTTCACGATCTCATTTGCCGTGCGCGGGAAAACGTAATCGGAACCGAGCAGGAATACTTTCTTTCCGTAATTCTCACTCATGTACTCGATTGCCGGAACAATCTGCTGGTTCGGAGCAGCTCCTACATAAAAGATGTTCGGGGATGACTCCATGCCCTCATACTGTACCGGATACCACAGAAGACCATTGTTGCTCTCAAATGTCGGAAGCACTGCCTTTCTGCTTGCAGAAGTCCAACATCCAAATACCGTTGCAACCTTGTCATTCAGAAGAAGTTTCTCTGCCTTCTCCTTGAATGTTGCATTGTCGGAAGCTCCATCTTCCACAACCGGCTCGAGCTGTTTTCCGAGGACACCACCTGCCTCGTTGATCTCCTTGATTGCCAGAAGCTCCGCATCCTTCACCGACGTCTCACTGATCGCCATCGTTCCGCTCAGGGAATGAAGGATTCCAACCTTGATCGTATCACCCGATGATTCCGGGGTGCTCGCCTGCTCGCTTCCAGACTCTGAAGTCTTACTCTCTGTCTCAGCCGATGCACTGCTTCCTGATACCTCCGACATTGCACCACCGCTACAGCCTGCGAGGGAAAATGCCATTGCAACCGCCATGACTGCGCTTGCCACTCTGTTCATCTTCTTCATAATTGTTTCCTCCTCATCAAGTTTTTCGTTCTGGCTTTCTGCCGTATGAAAAGTCCGATAAAAATTTTTTGAAATAAAAAAATAGCCGTCCGTTCCCTCTTTTTGGAACATGACAGCTTCGTCTTTTCACACCGCTTATTTTGTTTTTCCTGCGTTTTGCAGATGAGAGAATCATACATGATTTGTGACGTAAAAAAAACCATACATTTTCGGTTTTATACCCGACATTTTCGGATTTCAGCATGATTTCCGGTATCCGGCAGGGGTGTAGCCCGTATAATTTTTGAACAGTTTTGTAAAATAATCCACGGTTGCATACCCGAGTTCCTCGCTGATTTCATAGACTTTTTTGTTTGTTCCGCGGAGCATTCCCTTCGCCTTTTCCATCCTCATCCGCATGCAGTAATCCGAGATTGTGACCCCGGTTCGCCGTCGAAATCGTTTTCCCATGTAGTCACGACTCAAGTCAAGCTGTTGCTCGAGATATTCCTGAATATTCTCCATCGAGGCATTCTGCTCCACAATTCCGGCAATCCGGTTGACAAGGGAATCCGGAGTTGCCAGCTCATACCGACGGATGCGCTCTAAAAACTCTGTGATCACCTGCTCTGCAAACTGGCGAATCTTTGCTCCCTCGCTCTCCATTTTCTGAATTTCAAGCTCTCCGAAATCTTCCTCTTTCCCACTCCATTTTTCACTGAGTTTTTTGCTGAGTTTTCCACAGAATCGCCCACTTCCGTCCGGAATATCCACAGGATCTAAGAAACGCAACCAGAGCGCTTCCTCCTCCATCTTCTGCCAGATTTGTTCGAGAATATCCAAGACCCGCCCGCGAAGCTCCGTCTCGGGATTCAAGCATCCCTTCTTTGCCTCCGCGCAGAGTTCTCGCACAAGCACCCCGACATCCGCCTGCTCCGGGTTCTCAAGCAGTTTCCGGTAAAACCGGATTCCCTTATCCTCCTCCGGCACAAGCCGACTCCTGCCCGCGAAAAACAGGGCTTCAGTCAATTTCTCCTCGCTGTACGGTTTCTCAATGTAATCGACTGCGCCGAGACGCATCCCCTCCCTCGCACAGTAAAAATCATTCTGCGGTCCGGCGAGAATCACACACGACGAATACCCGCCATCCCGGATCTGCCTGCAAAGTTCAAGCCCTCCCATCACCGGCATCGTCACATCCGCAATCACAATGTCATAGCGGTTCACCGCCATCTTTTCGAGGGCATCCTTTCCGTTCACTGCAACTCCAGCCAGCCTGTAAAATCCATGTTTCCAGAGCGGATAGGAAGATGCCTGCTCCCTCGTCCGCTCCTCATTCTCCACAAGAAGTACCTGATACACGATTCGGATTCCTCCTCTCTAAAAAATGTGCCTTGGCACAAAAAGAGGCGGCGCACCCGATCACGATATTCGCCATCGAATGCTCCGCCTCTGCTCTTATGTTGTTGGATTATACCGAATTATTTGTGAAATTGCAAGTGGTGATTGAAACTTCTCTCATTCCACCCGTATACCATAATGTGAGAATTTATTTTCCGTAGTAAGCCTTCAGATACATCTCCTTGATCTCGCTCATCAGCGGGTATCTCGGGTTTGCACCAGTACACTGGTCATCGAATGCCTGCTCGGTCATTGCATCCAGAGTGTCGAGGAAGTACTTCTCATCTACGCCGTAGTCTGCAATCGTCTTCTTTACGCCGACAGCCTCTTTGAGTGCGTGGATCTTCTCGATCAGCTTGTTTACAGCCTCCTCATCGTTCTTCGCCTGGATACCTACGAAGCGGGCGCACTCTGCGTATCTTGCGCGGGTGTGCGGATACTCGTACTGCGGGAAGGTACCCATCTTTCTCGGAACCTCTGCGGAGTTGTAAGCCACTACAAGCTCAAGCATCAGCGCATTTGCGATGCCGTGCGGGATGTGATGGAAAGCACCCAGTTTGTGTGCCATGGAGTGACATACTCCAAGGAAGGCGTTGTTGAATGCCATACCAGCCATGCAGGAAGCATCTGCCATCTTGCATCTTGCCTCAACATCGTTTCCGTTGTTGTAAGCACGCGGGAGATAATCGAATACGTTCTTCATTGCCTTGAGTGCAAGACCATCGGTGTAGTCGCTTGCCATCACGGAAACGTAAGCCTCGAGTGCGTGTACCAGAACATCGACACCAGATGCGCTCGTCAGACCCTTCGGCTGGCTCATCATGTTGTCTGCATCGACGATGGACATATCCGGGAGCAGTTCGTAGTCAGCCAGCGGATACTTGATTCCGGTCTCCTGATCGGTGATAACTGCGAAGGAGGTCACCTCAGAACCGGTACCGGAGGAAGTCGGGATTGCTACAAAGTATGCCTTCTCACCCATCTTCGGGAAGGTGTATACACGCTTACGGATATCCATGAAGCGCATTGCCATATCCTGGAAGTCTACTTCCGGATGCTCATACATTACCCACATGATCTTTCCGGCATCCATTGCAGAACCACCACCGAGTGCGATGATGACATCCGGCTTGAATGCGCTCATTGCCTTTGCACCTGCCTGTGCGTTTGCCAGAGTCGGGTCCGGCTGTACATCGGAGAAGCACTGGTATACGATACCCATCTCATCCAGCTTATCGGTGATCGGCTTCGTATAACCGTTCATGTATAAGAATGAGTCGGTTACGATGAAAGCTCTCTTCTTGCCAAGTACGTCTTTCAGCTCACTTAATGCGACTGGCATACATCCTTTCTTGAAGTATACCTTCTCAGGTGCACGGAACCACAGCATGTTCTCTCTCCTCTCAGCCACAGTCTTGATATTGATCAGGTGTTTTACGCCAACGTTCTCGGAAACGGAGTTGCCACCCCAAGAACCACATCCAAGTGTCAGAGACGGAGCCAGTTTGAAGTTGTAGATATCGCCGATACCACCCTGAGAAGACGGGGTATTTACGAGGATACGGCAGGTCTTCATTGCTGCTGCATGCTTTGCAAGTTTCTCTTTCTCGTTGACATTGACATACAGGGAAGACGTATGACCGTAACCGCCATCTGCTACCAGTCTCTCTGCCTTTGCGATTGCCTCATCGAAGGTCTGTGCCTTATACATAGCCAGTACCGGAGACAGCTTCTCGTGTGCAAACTCCTCGCTCAGCTCTACGGACTCAACCTCACCGATCAGGATCTTGGTATCTTCCGGAACATCAACGCCTGCGAGCTTTGCGATCGTGTGTGCTTTCTGACCAACGATCTTTGCGTTCAGCGCGCCGTTGATGATGATTGTCTTTCTTACCTTCTCAAGCTCATCCGGCTTTAAGAAGTAGCATCCGCGGTAGATGAACTCTTTCTTGACTTCCTCATACACCGGAGCCAGAACGGTTACGGACTGCTCAGATGCACAGATCATACCATTATCAAAGGTCTTGGAGTGAATGATCGAGTTGACTGCCAGCTTGATATCAGCGGTGTCATCGATGATTGCCGGAGTGTTTCCTGCACCTACGCCGAGTGCCGGTTTTCCGGAGGAGTAAGCTGCCTTAACCATTCCCGGACCACCAGTTGCAAGGATGATGTCTGCATCCTTCATAACGGTGTTGGTCAGCTCCAGTGACGGAACATCGATCCATCCGATGATGCCTTCCGGTGCACCAGCCTTAACGGCTGCATCCAGAACAACCTTTGCTGCTGCAATCGTAGATGCCTTAGCACGCGGATGCGGGGAAATGATGATCGCATTTCTTGTCTTCAGACAGATCAGAGTCTTGAAGATTGCGGTAGAAGTCGGGTTCGTCGTCGGGATAACGGCTGCAACCAGACCGATCGGCTCTGCGATCTTCTTGATGCCGTATGCCTTATCTTCCTCGATGACTCCACAGGTCTTCGTATTCTTATAAGCGTTGTAGATATACTCAGCTGCGTAGTTGTTCTTGATGACCTTATCCTCTACGATACCCATTCCGGTCTCTTCCACAGCCATCTTTGCCAGCGGAATTCTCATCTTGTTCGCTGCCAGTGCTGCACGGTAGAAAATCTCATCAACCTGCTCCTGAGTATAGGTAGCAAATATCTTCTGCGCCTCGCGCATTGCTTTCATCTTGGCTTCCAGAGCTTCCACGTTGTCAATGATTCCGGAAGTTACTACTTCTTCTTTCTTTGCCATCTTGATTCTCCTCCAAAAATGTTATTCTCTAACTCAATGTTTTAATGTCTGTGTCTCATAATCGATGTTAGGGTTTATGATGTTTCTTTGTTGTAATATTCTCGTTGTTTCTTGTTTGATATTTTTTTAACAACTTGATTCTATATGCATTATATCGAATCGTTAAATAATTGTCAATATGTCTTTTCAAGTTTTTTTCTATTTTTTAAAAAAATACGCCCTGATACAAAAAAGAATGTGCCAAGGCAACCATCCACTCCTGCGCCGAGTGCACATCTTCGTTCCACTGCGGTCGGTGCATAACAAGCGCCACTGGCGCTTTGCACCCTTGCGGAGCATTTTTTGTATGATAGGACGCAATTTCCTATCATACAAGAAAAAGTCCGGCATCCCGGACTCTCCTCATTTTTCGTATTTGATTTTTATATTTAACTTCTTATATCCTACTGCTCTCTCTCCTTGTATCCGAGTGCCTGCTCCAACGCTTCCTTCTCCTCGTTTCCAAGAAGAACCTCGGTCTCTCCGCGATCCACCTCTTTCAGATACAGGTAACAGCCCTCTCTGCTGTGAACCGAATTGATAACAAATCCGGTGTTCGTGTAGTCGAGGATGGCGAGAGCGAAACTCAAGTTTCCGCCCATCCCCTGAAACGCATTGTACTTTACAATTCCAATTTTCTGAAAAGCTGCCCGGCTGTTCTTGTTCGCCGTCCGGATCGCGTCCTTGTTTGCGCGATCCTGAGAGCGCAGTTCGAGAATCTCATCCATCTGCTCGGAGATCAGCTCCTCGAGAGATTCCGCATCTTTTCCTCTCATGAAATAATCGTATCCACGGTAGAGCTGTTGCATCTTCAAAACTCCCACAAACACGACAATCAGAAGGATCAGATTCAGAACTGCCAGCGCCAGAATAATATAAAACGGATCAATCCCAAGATTATTGAGAATGCTTCCTTCCATTCTGTCTTCCACTCCTATCTATTTCTGTGTATCTTTTGTCACTACTTTGTCTGCTATCCAATGTTACTGGTGTCACTGGATGGACTCAAGTAATTCGATGATCCTCTCAAGCTCAGACTGAGAATAATACGAAATCTCGATCTTTCCTCTGCTGTTGTCCTTTCGATTGATGACAACCTGAGTTCCGAGAATCTCTTTCAGACGATCCTCAAGATCTCGATAGACCATCGCAATCTGCTCATCCTCCCTCGTCTCCAAAGGTTTCTGAGCCAGATTTCCGGTCATTTTTTCGGTGATCTTCTCTTTCGCTTTCTCCGCTTCCTTCGTCGTCGAAACAGAGAGCTCCGCCATATCCGAAATCTTCTCCGTGGACTCTGCACTTACACCAGAATCCTTCCCCTCTGTACTTGCCTTGGTCTCTTCTGCCACTTCTTCCTTCTTCTCTTTTCCGAAGGTCTTGACGGCTCTCTCGACCTCGCGCACGTTGAGGTGATCTCTCTCCACGATCTTTGCCAGTTCCAGCTGTTGATCCTGATCCTGAAGGCTCAAAATCGCACGCGCATGACCGCTCGTGATTCTCTTTTCCGAAACCATTTTCTGAACCTCCGGATTCAGATAGAGCAGACGAACGCTGTTTGTGATGACGGTACGGCTCTTTGATACGCGCTTTGCGATTTCTCCCTGTGTCATGCGGAATTCGAGCATCAGGCGCTCATATGCCTTTGCCTCTTCAATCGGGTCAAGGTCCTCTCTCTGAAGATTCTCAATCAGAGCGATCTCCATCGCCTCCTGAGGACTGAACTCACGGACGACAACCGGAACTTTCTCAACTCCTGCGATTCTCGCTGCACGCCATCTGCGCTCTCCTGCGACAATCTCATAGTGGTCTCTCTTCTTCTGGACGAGAAGTGGCTGAAGAACTCCATACTGCCTGATAGACTCTGCCAGCTCATTGAGCTGTTCCTCATCAAAATATTTTCTCGGCTGATCCGGGTTCGGCTCAATCTCCGTCACTTTGACGAAAAGCTCTTTCTGAGCCTCTGCACCGTCTGAACTCTTTCCAGAAACCTCGTCTACAACTTCCTCTCCGAAAAATGCACCAAGTCCTCTTCCAAGTCCCTTTCTGCTTCTTCTCATTCCTCTCCCCCTCTGTTGATTACTTCTGAAGCAAGCATCCGATAGCTCTCCGCACCGCTCGAACGTGAGTCATAAAGATTGATCGGCATTCCGTGGCTCGGGGCCTCTGCCAGTCTCACATTTCGCGGAATGATCGTCTTATAAATCGTCTCGTTAAGGTGTTTCTTTACATTCTCCACCACCTCAAGCGAGAGATTTGTTCTCGCATCGTACATCGTGAAGACGACACCCTCCAGTTCCAGATCTGGATTCAGGCGCTTCTTCACCATTTCGACCGTCTGAAGAATCTGGCTTAAACCCTCCAGCGCATAGTACTCACACTGAATCGGGACAAGCACCGTATCTGCCGCAGTCAGTGCGTTGATCGTCAGGATATTCAGAGATGGCGGACAGTCAATGATAATGAAATCATAGGAATCCGAAATCTTCTTGAGTTCCGTGCGAAGAAGAGATTCCTTGTTCTTCACATCGAGAAGCTCAATCTCTGCCGCTGCGAGATTCATATCCGACGGCATCACATCAAGATTCTCCTGTACATCCTGATAAATGCACGCATCCAGTCCGCAGTCCCCAAGTAACAGCTCATAGACAGTCTTGTCCATCTCTTCCTTCTCAAATCCCAGTCCGCTCGTGGCATTTCCCTGCGGATCAAAATCCACCGACAGAACCTTCTGTCCTGCCTCTGCCAGACACGCTGAAAGATTGATCGCCGTGGTCGTCTTTCCCACGCCACCTTTCTGATTTGCAATCGCTATTATTCTACCCATTCTGCATCCTTTTTATTGTATCTCTCATGGGTCACCCGTGGAAAGGTTCGGATTCTCCGCGGAAACCCGTTCTTTTTTACGGGGAATAGTATAACACAATTTTTTTTGTTTTCCTATAAGAAATCAATGAAATACACGCCGGGAGTTGTCTGATAATTTGTTCCTGTGAAACTGCTCTCGCTATCTGCTTCTAATTTTCTGTCTTTTTATTGCCTATCCCGACAATTTGTACTATAATATCAACAGATCTGTTGCTCTTTACGCTCAGATCAAACCTGTCTCGCCTGCAACAAGGAGGTATTCTATGAAGGCAAAAAACAAATTATTGACCCTGCTGATCCTGTCTGCCACTACCGCTGCCTCCATCGCGGCTATCAATAAAATTATCAAAGTCACAGCTGTGTCAAAGAATCTTTTAAACGATGACAAGTCAAAATCGCTGTGCTTCAAATGGCGTCTCGGAAATGTGCATTACACGAAAGCCGGAAGCGGAATGCCCCTGCTTCTGATCCACGATCTGAATTCCGCCTCGAGCGGTTACGAGTGGAGTCGGATTGTCTCCTCTCTCCAGAACGATTACACGGTCTACACGATCGATCTGCTCGGATGTGGACGCTCTGAGAAAGCAAACATGACGTATACGAATTACCTCTACGTCCAGTTGATCTCTGATTTCATCAAATCTGAGATCGGTCACCGCACAAGCGTCATCGCAACCGGAGAGTCCGCGTCGATTCCGATCATGGCATGTGCCAACAATCCGGAGCTTTTTGACCAGTTGATGTTCATCAATCCGCTGAGCGTACAGGATTTCTGTCAGATGCCGGGAAAGGCATCAAAAATGTATAAGTTCGTCGTAGAGCTTCCGATGATCGGAACCCTTCTCTACAACATCGCGAACAGCCGTCAGGCAATCCATGAGCGTTTCGTTGAGTCCGGCTTCCAGAATCCGTATTCCGTCAAATCCTCATATGTGGATGCCTACTATGAGTCCGCGCATCTCGGCAGTTCTCCGAAATCCATGTATGCGAGCATAAGCTGTAATTACACGCGCTGTAACATCGTCAATGCGCTCCGCAAGATTGACAACAGCATGTATCTGATCGGCGGAAATGGAATCGAACACATCGAAGATCGGCTGAATGAGTACAAGGAATACAATTCCGCGATTGAGACCGCGCTGATTCCTGGCACAAAGGGACTTCCTCAGCTTGAGGCTCCGGAAGAGCTCGTCGAGTTGATCCGCACCTACATCCACTAAGTTCCGCTCACTGCGCACAGTTTTCTATGAAATTATGAAATAAAAAGGCGATTTTCCTATCCCCTCAAACGGATAGGAAAATCGCTTTTTCTCTTAATGTCCGAATATCATTCCATCTTACTTATTGCGCTTACTCATTCATTGCCTTGATTGCAGAGATTGTGCGCGCATAATCTGCCTGCACCTGTGTCCAGAGACGATCTGCCTCTGCGATGTCAACTGCCTTGTCCTCACCTGCCGGACGAAGGCACTCTGTCAGATCGGAGGAGGACTGCGAAAGACCGTCAAATCCCATATTCTGCGCAACACCTTTGATCGTATGTGCGGCGCGGAACGCCTCCTTATAATCTTCTGCCTGCATTGTCTGCTCCAGCTGTGAATAGCTCGGATCGTCCACAAATTTGAGCACAAATTTTTTAATCAATCCCTCACTGCGAAGACGAAACAGAACTGCATCAAAGTCTGCTCCCATTGCTTCATAACACTCTCTCAAATTCATTTCCTCTATCTCCTTTCATCCAGCCGGAAGACTTCTTCCGCTCTTCCAATCACACCCACGCGGAGTGCTTCCTCTCCATCAGACCATAATGTTCTCGCCACCAGACGATGTTCTTTCATCTCGCCGAACGCATGAATCTCGATCTTGAGATCGATCGACGGATTCTCCGGTGTCGTCTTTGCAAGCTCTGCCCGAATCTGTTCCAATGTATTCTGATCCTGAAGCAATGAGGATTCTTTTCTGAGATCAAGCTGATTCTTCTTCAATCCCAGAAGACGTCTGCCCCAGTTTGAAAACAGGATAACATTCGTCAGCTCGCTGTAATCAAATACCAGTGTTCTCTCATGCTCAAAGAAGAATTCCTTCTTCGCCTGCTCAATTCGCATCTGGTTGATCGAGTAGCCGTATCCGTGTAATTTCTTATGCTTGAGAATCTGCTCCACTGTCTCATGCACCTGAAATTCTCGCTCCGGTGAATTCACAGCAAGCTCTCTCTGAATATCTCCCGCAACTTCAAGCAGACAGTCCAGCAACAGTGGATTGAATGCACCACACTCTCCGTTCATGATCATGTTGATTGCAGTCTCATGCGAAAACGCCTTCTTGTAACATCGCTCACTCGTCAGTGCGTCGTAGACATCTGCAAGAGAGACAATCTGTGCGGAAATCGGGATCTCATCTCCCTTGAGTCCATCCGGATATCCCTTTCCATCGTATCTCTCATGATGCCAGCGACAGATCTCATATGCCGTTTTCATAAACGGCTCATTCTGATAAGCCGTGATCGCAGACAGCATCGAAGCTCCGACTGCCGAGTGCGTTTTCATAATCTCAAACTCTTCTTTGGTCAGTCTTCCCGATTTGTTGATGATCTCATCCGGGATACTGATCTTTCCGATGTCATGAAGTGCCGATGCCGTGGAGATTCGGATGATGTCCTCCTGAGTCAGTGGATATTTGTCCGTCTTTTCTACAAGGTGTTGAAGCAGAATCTCTGTCATCGTATTTATGTGAAGGACGTGAAGTCCACTCTCGCCATTTCGAAACTCCACAATATGACTGAGAATATTCACCATCATACTGTTGTTTCGCTCTTTCTCATAAACCTGATCCGCAACAAGACCTACCAGACGTTTTTGTTTTGCATAAAGCATGAGGGTATTTTCTACTCTGCGCCGTACAATCAGCGCGTCAAACGGCCGGCTGATGTAATCCGTTACACCAAGTTCATAGGCGCGCTCCATGTAAGAAGATGCTCGCTCTGCTGAAATCATGATGACCGGAATATTGTCAATCAGATGATACTTGTTCATGATTGCCAATACCTCAAAACCATCCATCTCCGGCATGGTAATGTCCAGAAGAACCAGATCAATAGCATCGGAATATTTGCGGATGAGTTCAACTGCCTGTACTCCATTTTCTGCTTCCAGAGTCCGATAATCTTCCTGAAGCATATCCGTCAGGATCGCACGATTCATCTCAGAATCATCTACAATTAAAATGGCCTGTTTTTCCTGAATCTTGTCATCCGTTTCTGTCTGTCTCATTCCATCCCCTCCTTTATCTTCGAATTTCAATAGATTTTTCTAATGTATCAAATGTATCAAATATATCCCATTTTCGTAACTATTCAGTTCCTTCACAGTCACGAGCAAAAATCCATTGAAAATTGCTTCGCAATGGGATTTTTGCTTGCTAGCCCATGTTTTTGTACGGTCAGCGCAGTAAATGCGCAGACCTATTGAACAACTACCCATTTTCCTATTATACGTGAAAATTCAAACGAAAACAAGCACTCATATATATAACGCTTGAGTTTTCTTCTAATTCCGGATACAATGAAAGGAAAAACAGGAAAGGAAACATTATCAGAATGATCCGATTCAATCACTTTAACTTTAATGTTCTTGATCTTGAAAAAAGCATCGCCTTCTATAAGGAGGCTCTGAATCTGACTCCGGTCAGAGAGAAAAATGCGGAGGACGGCTCCTTCAAGCTCGTCTACCTCGGTGACGGAAGCTCCGACTTCACCCTCGAGCTGACCTGGCTCAAGGATCGCACCGAGCCTTACGATCTCGGCGAATGTGAGTTCCATCTCGCCTTCACAACCGACGAGTTCGAGGCGCTCCACGCCCGCCACAAAGAGATGGATATCATCTGCTTTGAAAATGAGGCAATGGGAATCTATTTCATTGGCGATCCGGACGGATACTGGATTGAGATTGTACCTGCAAGATAAAGAATCCTAAAATATTCAAGTCGACGCTCGCGGAGACTTGGCGCGTGATTCTGGTCAGCTCTGCTGACATCTTCCAATCAGAATCACTGCGCATCCACTCTGAGTTATATTTAGGGGAAAATTTTTCCCCTAAAGCCAAAAGGGGCTGTCGCATTAGCAAATATTTTTGCTGGGCGGTAGCCCTGCTTTATGTCAAAATGGGATCGAAATCGGTTGTGATTTCGATCCCATCCCTTATAAACACAGTCCATTCCCAGACATCTCTTTCGGCATGCCTTATTTCAAACTGTTTTGTTTTCAACTACCAAAATCTATGCCGTCTTTAATGAAAAAAGATGGCTTCCCGTCCTTCCAGTCTGAATCTTGCAATGAAGCTTATTGATATTTCGTCCCATTGCCAGAAGGATGCTCTCTGCCAGTGCATTTGCCTTTCCTCGGTATAGATATCTCCGAAAATTCATGTCTTCCTTTACATCAGCAAATGAACCTTCAACTTGGATACTGCGATTCATTCGTAGCATCGTTCCATACTCACTTGTGATCCGTTCCAGATCTTCTGCGCGTTTCTGGCTCATCGTCTTTGAAACCATCAGCACCTTATTTCGTTTTTCCATAGGCGTTTTACAGTTGTTTCCCTTAATACAGTCTGTTTTATAAGGGCAACCGGTACAGTCTGGACTTCTGTAATACGTTTTTATGCTGACATATCCACTGACTGTTTTACTTCTGCGTTCATTTGTGGCAATCAATTCCCTTCCGTTCCGGCAAATGTAGCTGTCACTGTCTGCATGGTACTCCATGTTTTCTCTTCGGCTGATGTCTTTTTTGTATTTTCGTGTCTTTGAGATCTCGTAATTCTGTGGCTTTATGTAGGCGGTCTGTCCGTTTTTCTCAATGAAAAGATAGTTTTCCTCACTTTCGTATCCGGCATCTGCAACGATCTCTGAATATTTAAACCCCAGATACCTATCCATATCTTTTAAAAAGGGGATTAGAGTACATGTGTCGGTAGGATGTGAGCTGATATCGAGCTATGTGATGTATTCAGAATCTACTCCATGCTGGATGTTGTAAGCAGGTTTCAACTGTCCATTCAGCATAGCATCTTCCTTCATCCTCATGAAGGTTGCGTCAGGGTCTGTTTTTGAATAGCTGTTTCTATCTCCAAGCGTATACAGCTTTTTCGTATATTCCTTTAATTTCTCCAGATATTGATCCAGTTGTTCCAATGATTTCTGTAGCTGTGTTTTTCTGCGCCCAATTCCATGTACAAACACAATTCCTTCCCGTACTTTGATACGGCACAACTGTTTTTTTAACCGCTTTAGTGTATGTATGGATATCCGGTCATGATATACCATTTTAATTCCGTAAAGTTCTTCGCATTCAGCCACAAAAGAAGACAGCTTTGTGTATAATCGAACCTGATTTTTTGTGATAGCTCGTTTCCATACAAATGTATATTTATTTGCCACAGATTCGATCTTGGTGCCGTCAATAAATATGGTCTTCCCTGAAATCTCACCAAGAAGATAGAGCAGATCAGACATTTGGGCAAGCAAAGCTTTTGCACAGACAGAAAAGTGTAGGGAAATAAAACGTGCGATTGTTGCGTGATCAGGAGCTGGCATTCCTTCCAGCAGATACATGAAGTTGATATCCCGTTTACATGCTTTTCTGATATCCCGGCTTGAATAGATTCGATTCATTGCTGCATAGATAACGAGTTTCAGCATCTGACGCGGTGTTGCCTGATGTTTTCTGATCCTGCCGTAAGTTTTATACAGTTCAGAAAGGTCCATTTCCTCCACAAAGGCACTTACCAGACGAACCGGGTCATCAGATGGAATAGAAATCTCTAAATCCAGCGAAAGTTTGATTTGATAATACGGAGAAAATGAGGTATAATCTCTCTGTATTATTTTGTTTAGTAGCATAAACTGATTATACCACAAACGCCGGGCTTTTCGAAGCTCGGCGTTTTGTGGTTGGTACAGAAAAGGAGCTACCGCACGTTAGTGCGACAGCCCCTTTATTTTCACCTTTACCGATTCGTATTCTTGTTCTTCTCTGCAGCTACACAATCGGCTCCTTCGCCGGAACTCCGGCTTTTCTCGGAAAACGCTTCGGCGTCTTCTCTGTCTTCCTGATCATCACGAGACTTCTGTCTGCCTCTGCACCGGAAAGTGTAAATCTCACAACGTTTTCCACATTTCCACCGAGAACCTGAATCGCCTTCTCGCCGGCTTTCAGCTCCTCGTCAATCTTTCCCGACTTGTACGGCACAAAGTATCCACCAATCTTTACAAACGGCAGGCAGTACTCCGACAACGATGCCGTGTTTGCAACTGCCCGCGATACACTGAAATCATACTGCTCGCGATACTGTGGATTCTTTCCAAAATCCTCGGCTCTTCCGTGGATTGTCTCGACTCCCTCAAGACCAAGCTCCCCGATGACCTCATTCAAAAATTTGATTCTCTTATTCAGCGAATCGAGAAGCGTCACCTTGAGCTCTGGAAATGCGATCTTGAGCGGAAGCCCCGGAAAGCCCGCTCCCGTTCCGACATCGATCAGCTTCGCGCCATCGAGCGCAGACACCTCAACAGCGCGCACAAGCGCAAGGCTGTCCACAAAATGCTTTTCTGCGACATCCCCGACCTCAGTGATTCCTGTCAGGTTCATCACCTTGTTCCACTCAACAAGAAGTTCATAGTAGCGATAGAACTGTTCCATCTGCTTCTCAGACAATTCCAGTCCTGCCTCCCGAACTCCGACTTCCATTTTTTCTCTAAAAATTTCTTCCATTCCGGCTTTTTTCCCTTATCCTCTCTTAGCTTTCCTGTTTCCTTTCGTGACTGCTATGGCCGCCGTGACGCAACTGCTCCAAATGCACCAGAAGAACGGAGATGTCCGCCGGTGAAACACCGGAAATTCTGGATGCCTGACCGATCGACACCGGCTTGTAGAGATTGAGCTTCTGCACTGCCTCAATTCTCAGGCTGTTCACCGTGCTGTAATCAAAGTCCGGATCAAGGCGCTTGCTCTCGAGCTTCTTAAACTGTGCGACCTGTTGCATCTGACGCTTTAAATATCCCTCATACTTCACATTGATATTAACCTGCTCGGCAGTATCGTGCGGAAGCTCTGGACGCTTCGGGTCGATCTCTGCAAGCATGAAGTAATCAAGCTCCGGTCGTCTCAGAAGTTCTGCCATCGTCGCTCCTGTCTTGAGCTCGGTACTTCCGTGTGCACGCAAAAATGCCTGCACTCTCTCGTTTGCTCCTGTCGTCGTGTGCTCAAGGCGATCAACCTCCGCCTCAATGTCCTTCTCCTTCTGGCAGACTCTCTCATACTCCTCATCGCTGACAAGTCCGATCTCATGACCGATTCCACGAAGGCGAAGATCTGCATTGTCCTGTCTGAGGAGCAGACGATACTCGGCACGCGAGGTCATCATTCGATACGGCTCATGATTCTCCTTCGTCACAAGATCATCGATCAAAACTCCGATATAAGCCTGAGAACGGTCAAGAATCACCGGCTCCCGTCCGAGCACCTGCATCGATGCATTGACTCCTGCCATAAATCCCTGAACCGCTGCCTCCTCATATCCGGAACTTCCGTTGAACTGACCACCGCTGAAAAGTCCGTGAATCGCCTTAAATTCAAGCGAAGACTTGAGCTGGCGCGAATTGATGCAGTCATACTCAATCGCATACGCATTTCGC
Source organism: Brotaphodocola sp. (assembly GCF_983179755.1). Classification (NCBI taxonomy): domain Bacteria; kingdom Bacillati; phylum Bacillota; class Clostridia; order Lachnospirales; family Lachnospiraceae; genus Brotaphodocola; species Brotaphodocola sp. The sequence goes on from NZ_CFAHBC010000007.1 coordinate 85,319, forward strand.
ACGATCTTCACATGCTCGAGTCCCGGTACGGTGCGGTACATCGCATACTGCACATCCTCCGGCAGAGAACTCGACATTCCGCCAAGATACATCTCGTTCGTGTAAAGTCCCTCCGGCTCAACAAAGACCTGATGGCGGGACTTATCCGGGAACTTCACAACCTTGTCCTCGATCGACGGGCAGTAGCGCGGACCCGTTCCCTCGATCGCACCTGAAAACAGCGGGGAGCGATCGAGGTTGTCGCGGATGATCTGGTGAGTCTCCTCATTCGTGTACGTCAGCCAGCAGGATACCTGATCCTTCTGAATCGACTCCGGATCGGTCGAAAACGAGAATGGCACAACTCTCTCATCTCCAAACTGCTCCTCCATCTTTGAAAAATCAATGCTTCTCTTGTCCACACGCGCCGGCGTTCCGGTCTTAAATCGGAACATCTCCACCCCGTTTGCAATCAGGGAATCCGTCAGATGGTTTGCTGCCTGAAGTCCGTTCGGACCTGTCGCATTGCTGACTTCTCCGTAGATACAGCGCGCACGCAGGTAGGTTCCGGTTGCCAGAACAACTGCCTTTGCATGATAGACGGCTCCTGAGAACGTCTTAACTCCCTTTATGCAGTGATCCTCCACGATCAGCTCGGAGACCTCCGCCTGACGGATCGTCAGATGGTCGGTATTCTCCAGTGTCCGGCGCATATGACGGCTGTACTCCTGCTTGTCTGCCTGAGCACGCAGAGAGTGGACTGCCGGTCCCTTCGACTCATTGAGCATCTTTGACTGGATAAACGTTGCGTCAATATTTTTTCCCATTTCTCCGCCAAGTGCATCGAGTTCGCGGACGAGATGTCCCTTCGAGCTTCCGCCAACATTCGGGTTACACGGCATCAGCGCAATGCTGTCCACGCTGACCGTAAATACAATCGTCTCAAGTCCCAGTCTCGCACACGCAAGCGCTGCCTCACAGCCCGCATGTCCGGCTCCTACGACGACCACATCATAGCTTTCTTCCAAACATTTCATAACTAAATCCTTTCATTTGTTATGGGCAAAAATCTACTACCTTCAAATAACAGATCGTTTGCTTCTATTCTATTTAACACGATTTTATTTTCCCATACAGAACTTGCTGAAAATCTCGTTTACGAGATCATCCTCCACTGCCTCGCCGATGATCGTTCCAAGCTGGCGGTATGCGTCCATCAGATCAATCGTGAGGAAATCCTCCGGCATCTGATCTGCGATTCCCGTCTGAACCATCCGAAGCGAAGCCAAAGCCTGTTCGAGAGCCGTCTTGTGGCGCACATTTGTGATCAGAATCTCATCGTTGAAATCCAGATTTCCCTCATAGAACAGTTTCTCAATCTCCTGCTCAAGGCGATCAATGCCGGTCTCCTCCCTCGCAGACACACTCAGAACCGTCTTTCCGCCGGTCAGCTCTGCCAGCTCTTCTTCCGAAACCCGCATCTCAAGGTCGGACTTATTCAGCAGAACAATCGCCTTTCGGTCGCGGATCAGATCGATGATCATCCGGTCATTCTCATCGAGCGGACGCGAACCGTCGACCACATAGATAATCAGATCTGCCTCATTTGCAGCCGCACGCGCTCTGCTCACACCGATCTGCTCAACGCGATCCTCGGTCTCACGGATTCCCGCCGTATCAATGATATTGAGGCTGATTCCTCTGAGGCGAATCTGCTCCTCGAGCGTGTCTCTCGTCGTTCCCGCAATGTCCGTGACAATCGCACGCTCCTCACCCACCAGAACATTCATCAGCGAAGATTTTCCTGCATTCGGCTTTCCGAGAATGACCGTCTTGATTCCCTCTGAGAGCAGTTTTCCGTTATCCGCCGATCTCAGCAGCTTTTCGAGTTCCTCCACCATCGGCGCGAGAAGCCCATTTAACTTCTCCTCATATCCATCAAGCGAGATGTGTTCCGGATCGTCAAGGGCGGACTCAATGAAGGCAATCTGATACAGAATATCCTCCCTGAGTTTCTTCACCTTTCTTGAAAGTGATCCGCTCAACTGACTGACTGAAGATCGCATCGCATATTCACTGCGGGAGTTGATCACATCGATCACCGCCTCCGCCTGTGACAGATCCATTCTTCCGTTCAAAAATGCACGTTTCGTAAATTCTCCCGGTTCCGCCGGACGGGCACCGTTTCGGATCACAGTCTCAAGAATCCGCTTCATGACGAGAACACCGCCATGACAGTTGATCTCAACCGTATCCTCTGCCGTGTAGCTGTGCGGTCCGCGCATCACCATCGCAAGCACCTCATCGAGTGCTTCCTCCCCGTCATACACCATTCCATAATGAATCGTGTGCGTCTTTGCATCCGCCAGACAAAAGCCCTCTCTTCGGCTCTTAAAAATCCGATCCGCAACCTCAATCGCCTCCGATCCGCTGATCCGGATGATTCCGATTCCAGAACTGCTCATCGCCGTAGCAACCGCTGCGATTGTATCGGTAACATTCTCCATATATTCCTCTTTCTGTTATTTCAGTCTATAAAATAGTGAAACTTTGTTGAAGGCTCCGAAGGCAGGAAAGTTCATGCAAACCCGTGTGAAATGTCGGTGCTTAGGCTGTGTCCTTTACAGCCTTATGCACCGCTACATTGAACCCGGAGCGAGAGCGTGTTTGCATAACTTTCCCCTGCCGGAGGAGCACCAATGAATCCAACACAAACGGGGGCATCCGGCGGTGGTCAAACCCACTACCAGACACCCCCGTTTTTTCCAAAAACCGTCTGATGTTTTTTAAGTATCCTATGATTCTGTTGTCTCAGAACCCGTTGTGATCGTTTCCACAACCGTGGTCTCCGTCTTCACAAGAACAACTTCCTCCGTAGAAACAACCTGCTCTCCGATCTTCTCACTCTGCACGCTCAGACTCTGTGCATCCTGTGCATTTTTTGCACCCGGTACATGGTTCTGTGCAGAACGATTGCGAGAGCGATAAGACTTCTTTCCGCCCTTCTTGCCATCTGCCATCTCCGCTCCATTCTTGTCACGGCGTGACGGATAACGATCTTTACGGGTTGCATTTCCACTGTAAGGAACTTCCTTCTTCAGAGAAATCACAACATGGCGGTAAGGATCTTCTCCCTCGCTTCGCGTCACCACATAGCGATCATTCTGAAGAGCGGAATGGATGATTCTGCGCTCATACGGATTCATCGGCTCGAGTGCAACCGGATGCTTCGTCCGCTTTACCTTATAAGAAATATTCTTGGCAAGTGTCTCAAGCGTTTCCTTTCTGCGCTCCCGGTAGTTCTCGGTATCCAGCTTCACGCGCAGATATCCTTCGGTCTCCCGGTTTACGACAAGGCTTACGAGATATTGCAAAGAGTCAAGGGTCTGACCGCGCTTTCCGATCAGGATTCCCATATCTCCTCCCTCCATCATCACGCGAAGCTCGCGCTCAGACGGATCGTACTCTGCCTCAACAGAAACTTCCATTTCCATCGCATCAAAAACCTGACTCAGGAAATTTTTCGCCGCCGTCTTGACAGCTACCTCATCGATCTTTGCAGACGCCTTTGTCTTCTTCTCAGACTCTGCCTGCTCCGGCTTCTCAGAGTTTTCCGGCTCTGCCGTAACCTCGACATTCTCCTTTTTCTCTGATACTGCCGGCTTTGCGATCTGCCGTTCGGTCTGCACTTTTGCTTTCAGCTCTCTCTGCTGTGCCTCTCTCGCTTCTTTTGCCTTCTGGGCTTCCTCCTCGGCAATCTGAGCCGCCTTGATCGCTTTTGCCTTCTCTTCTTTCAGGGTCTGTTCTTCCGCCTCGCTCATCACTCTGGCGCGAATCACACAGGGTTTTGCAAATAAGCCAAGAAGACCTGAGCTTTCTTTCTGAACCACCTCATAGTCAAGATGATCACTCGTCGTCTGCAATTCGATCAGCGCCTTTGTGATCGCCTCATCCAAGGTCTTGGCAGAAACCGTAATCTTCTCCTCCATTGTGTCCCTCCCCCTTATTTATTATTGTGTTTCTCGTTGTACTTCGCAACCATTCCAGCCTTTGACGCAAGACTGCCAGGCTTTGCATCCTTATTGTAATAAGCAGTGGACTCTTTTACCAGCTCATCATTCTTCTCGAGCTTCTCCGCACGCTTCTTCTCTTCCTTCTCAGCCTCAATCTGCATGTTCTTTAACTTTGCAGTTGCATTCTGAGTGATCTGCTGTGGCGGAAGACCCTTCTTCTCACGCTTCTTGTTTGCCTTTGCAACATTCTCTGCGATCAGCTGATCGAGATCCATGCTGTTTAAGTACTTGTTTACGATTAACTGCTGAAGAATCTGGAACACACTGCTGGCTACCCAGTAGATACCAACTGCTGCCGGGAAGGTGAAGCAGAAGAAGACAGACATCAGAGGCATGGTTACATTCATGCTCTTCATCATCTGTGCTGCCTGATTCTCATCCCCTGCGGAAGACGGGTTCGTGTTCATCATCAGCTTCGTGCTCAGGTACTGGCTCAGACCTGCCAGAATCGGGATCAGCCATGCCAGATTCGGAACAAAGCTTCCGTCAAACGGCTGTGCTGCCAGATTGATTCCGAGGAAGGAGTTCATACCCTCAATAACTTTATAATTTTCATGAATGACGTCTGCCGCATTCGGGAATGCGCCTGCCAGATCGCCCCACTGGCTTGGGTTCATCTTGTAAAGGATGTCCACCATCTTGTTGCCAAGCGCCGTTCCGGTCACTCCGGTCAGATCACCGATGGCATTCATACCCTTTAAGTTCACACCATGCTCAGTTGCAAACTGAAGAAGGGAAGCTCCTGCTCCGTCTGCAAGGTCAGTCGCACTTGCCGCTCCGGTCAGCGCGAAAACAATGTTCATGAAGTGTGTCTTTACAGAACCTACATATGCCGGGATGTTGTAGATTACCCGGTACAGTGCCAGAAGGATCGGCAACTGGATTACCAGCTGTAAGCATCCGCCTGTCATGGAAGTGCCGTATTTCTCGTAAACAGCCTTTGTCTCCACATTCATCTTCATCATGGAGTCATTGTCTGTTTTTCCCTTATACTTATTCTGAATCGCCTGAATCTCCGGTTGCATCACAGCCATCAGCTTGGACGCCTTCTGCTGTTTGATGGTCAGCGGGAACATCAGGACCTTAACGACCAGTGTAAATAAAATGATCGACAAGCCAATGTTCTGAACACCGAACAGGCTTGTGAACTTGAACAGCGCGCTCATGATGTAGCCCATGATCTCTACAATCCACGCGAACAAGAAAAATCCCCCGGTCTTTGTCAATGCCAAGTATTCCAATCTGTTACCTCCTCATAAGCTACGGAACTGGATCATAACCGCCTTCTGCCCACGGATGACACCGCAGTATCCTCTTCGTGGCCAACCATAGTCCTTTCACCACACCGTACCTGGTGAGTGCCTCAATGGCGTATTGAGAACACGTCGGCGTGTAAATACAGTGAGTTCTTACTTTCAGCGGGGAGAGGAAAATCTGGTACCCCCGAATCATTAAAATCAAGATTTTTTTAATCATGTTCTCACTTCGATTCTCTTACAATGTTATGAAGTCCGCACAGGTGCATAAATGCACGCTCAATGGTTTTATAATCTGAGTCCTTTGCAGCAGCTCTCGCCACCACGACGATGTCACAACCAGTCTCCAACATGTCCATGTGAAGACGGAAACTCTCCCGCACCAGACGGGTGATATGATGTCTCACCACACTGTTTCCGACTTTCTTGCTGACGGAAATTCCGATTCTGGTTGCCGGCTCCTCCGTCCGCTTTACATACATCACCAACTGTCTGTTGGCACAGGATTTTCCCGTCCGGTATACCGTCTGAAAATCCCTATTTTTTCTGATACTTGGAAATCTCTTCATATTATCCCTAAATTTAAGAAAAAGGCCACAATTTCTTGTGACCTTCGTTCATTAAGCTGATAATTTTGCTCTGCCCTTAGCTCTTCTAGCAGCAAGTACTTTTCTACCGCCCGGAGTACTCATTCTGGCTCTGAAGCCATGAACTTTCGATCTCTGTCTGTTCTTCGGCTGGAAAGTCATTTTCATATCGCAGCACCTCCTCTTATTCTCTCTTATCTGATGAACACATTACGACTATTTTAATTGACATCGTTTCAATTATAATGAAAAGCCCCCACTTCGTCAAGTATTTTCTTGTGTTTTCGAGTGTTTTCCATTATTGTTTTATTCCCAATTGTTCTACCTGGTTTTATGAGGGTGATCCCCAGAACGGATTCTTCATTCTTCTTCCCTGTTCCTTATTATTATTCCATACAGTGCCATTTCTATCCCCTCTGACCAATACGACAACCATATGACAACTTTTAAGCAGAATCCCTGCGGAGTTATCCACTTATGCACAATGGTTTTCAACCACTCTCAATGTGGATAACCTCCTCGTCTGCGACAGGATCTTCCCTTTCTTCGCACAGATTCTACATTTTGGGGATAAATCCGACAAAAAACAGGATATAGTTGTTTGTGGATGAGTTATCCACAAGATGTGGATAACTCTGTTGATAATCCGCAGAAAACCTCCCCGTTTTTACTATTCCCGTTGAAAAAAACCCCATTTTGGTATACAATAATAGTAGATTGGGTTCTTATAAGTATCCACAATTTGTCCAGAGTTATCCACAAACAAAGTCTTGTTTAATTTGTCCGCTATCTATGCGAGCTCCGAGGATTATCCACAAAGATATCCACAGAGTTATCCACATTTTTTCAACTCTGGTCCACACTCTCGTAACTGCCCCACAGATTTGCAGTTACCACCTTTATCATGTCGGGGACATTCTCCCTGGCATCATTTATTTATCACGATGTAACGATTCAAGTCACTGTGTATCCTATTGAGTGGACGATCGAGTATCTTCTTATTTTATAGCGTTTTTCTATGACTATATTTATACGGATGTTATTGATTGTACCACAGGATCAGCCATCTGGCAATTTCCGAATTGCAGGCAGCACTTGTGGAGACTTGAACAGAATTAGGAGACATGGTATGTTAGAAACACTAAAAGAAAAATGGCCGGAAATTATCCACTTTCTGAAAAATGAGTACGATATTTCCGAGGTCTCCGTTGAGACATGGCTTCTCCCGCTCGAGATTTACTCTATTGAGGACGAATCGGTAGTCAAGCTCATCGTACCGGATGCCAATTTCCTTGGGTATCTCAAAAAGAAATACAGCACGATGCTGGCGGTCTCCATCGGAGAAGTCACGGGATTCAAATGCAAGGTTGATTTCGTTGTGAAAGATCAGATTCAGGAAGAACAGCTCAAGGCAAACCAGCTGATTCAGAACAATCAGCTCATGGTCAGCCAGACGACACTTCAGGAAGCCGGTCTGAACCCGAAGTACACCTTTGACACCTTCGTTGTCGGCGCTAACAACAGCTTAGCACACGCGGCATCCCTTGCCGTTGCAGAATCCCCGGGAGAGATCTACAACCCTCTTTTCATTTATGGAGGTGTTGGACTCGGCAAAACGCATCTGATGCACTCGATCGCAAACTTTATTTTGAAGAATAACCCAAACACCAAGATCATGTACGTGACCTCCGAGAAGTTCACGAACGAACTGATCGATGCAATCCGAAACAAAAACAACTATTCCACAACCGAGTTCCGCGAGAAGTACCGGAGCATCGATGTGCTTCTGATCGATGATATTCAGTTTATTATAGGAAAAGAGAGCACGCAGGAGGAGTTTTTCCACACATTCAACGCGCTTCACGATGCAAAAAAACAGATTATCATCTCCTCAGATAAACCGCCGAGAGAGATCGAGACACTTGAAGAGCGACTGCGTTCCCGTTTTGAATGGGGATTGTCTGTGGATATCCAGTCGCCGGATTACGAGACCCGTATGGCAATCCTCCGCAAGAAAGAGGAGCTTGAAGGCTACAACATCGACAACGAGGTCATCAAGTACATTGCAACAAATATCAAATCCAACATCCGAGAGCTCGAAGGCGCTCTGACAAAGATTGTCGCCCTCTCCAAGCTCGGAAATAACGGAAGCTCCAATAAGGAGATTAACCTTGCGCTCGCAGAGGAAGCACTCAAAGACATCATATCACCTGACGGTGTGCAGAGCATTACCCCGGAACTGATTCTCCAGGTTGTGGCCGATCATTTTGATCTGACTCCGCAGGAAATCCTTTCCCAGAAGCGCAACAAAGAGATCGTTTATCCGCGTCAGATCGCGATGTACCTGTGTCGCAACATGACCGCAATTCCTCTCCAGGTTATCGGAAAGGTACTTGGAGGACGTGACCACACAACGATTCTTCACGGAATCGAAAAAATCACAAAGGATCTGCAAAATAATCAGAGCCTGCAAAACACGATTGACATCTTGAAAAAGAAGATTCATCCGTAAAAAAGCATGCTTTTTTTTATCCACATTATCCACATTTTATCCACAATGGCTTGTGGATAGTGAAAAAATCGAAAAAAATGGGATGTGGATAACTCTGTGGATTGTTTGTGGATATTGTGTGGATACTCTGTGGATAACTTTTTCGCGATTTTTTGCACATTTTTCATTGTGGATAACTGTGGACAAGTCCACAAGTTATCTACATGGTTTCCACATAGTTATGCACATCGATTTTCCTTTAACCACAAGGATTTGAGGCACTTTTCCACATATCCACAACGCCTACTACGACTACGACGGAAACTTACTTATATCTTTCTATATATAAGGACCGCCCCTACTAGATCACCAAGAAAGGAAGTTATCAACAATGAAACTCGTTTTTCAGAAAGACGCACTGCTGAATGGAATCTCCATCGTCTCCAAGGCAATCCCATCTAAGACGACCATGACCATCTTGGAATGCATTCTGATCAATGCAGATGCAAACGACATTAAGCTGACCGGAAATGATATGGAACTCGGAATCGAGACAAAAGTAGAAGGCTCTATCCTCGAGCGTGGAAAAATCGCTCTTGAGGCAAAGCTGTTTTATGAGATCGTCAGAAAGCTCCCTGACGGCAATTCTCCTGTAACGATCACAAGCGACAATCGCTTTAATACCTCGATCGAGTGTGAGAATGCATCCTTCCACATTCAGGGCAGAGATGGAGATGAATTTTCTTACCTGCCATACATCGAGCGTGATCAGCACATTTCCTTAACGCAGTTCACACTTAAGGAATCAATTCGTCAGACGATTTTTTCTATCTCTCCGAACGACAGCAACAAGATGATGGCTGGTGAGCTGATGGAAGTAAAGGATGATGTATTCAAGGTTGTCTCTCTTGACGGTCATCGAATCTCGATCCGTAACATTCGCCTTAAAGATCATTATGAAGATCACAAGGTGATCATACCGGGAAAGACCCTCTCTGAGATCAGTAAAATTCTCAACGGAGACAATGAGGCTGAGGTTCAGATCTATTTCAGCAAGAACCACATTCTGTTTGAGTTTGGGGATACCGTTGTCGTTTCCCGTCTGATCGAGGGAGAATACTTCAAGATTGATCACATGCTTTCCAGCGATTATGAGACTCGCGTGAAGGTCAACAAGAGGGAGTTTATGGACAATATCGAGCGTGCGATGATCATGATCCGAGACAGCGATCGCAAGCCGATCATCCTGAATGTTACAGACAACAGCATCAATATGAGAGTCAAATCTTCTTTCGGTTCGATGAATGCCGATATGACGGCGCACAAGACCGGAAGCGACATCATGATTGCATTCAACCCGAAGTTTCTTCTCGATGCCCTGCGCGTTATCGATGACGAGGATGTCGAACTCTACATGATGAATCCGAAGTCCCCGTGCTTTATCAAGGATGAGGACGGAACTTATATTTATTTGATTTTGCCGGTAAACTTTATCGCATCTGAGGTATAATGGAGTTGAGATTTTTTCGTCAACAGACCGAATAGATATCTACAACTCAGAAGGGGTATCCCCCTCCTGAGTTATACGCTCCGCGTGGATGCGCAGTGATTCTGATGGGAAGATGTCAGCAGAGCTGACCAGAATCACGCGCCAAGTCGATGCTTGCGTCGACTTGAAGGTTATGCACATCTTATCCACATCGATGTGGATGAAACGAATAAATTCACGAAACGGGTGCATAAGAGCGAAAGATCTGTTATAATTTGCAGATAGTTTGTGAGAATAGGTATCGGTTTCGTACCTTTACCGTTACGAGGACGGAAAAATCTGTCTGGAAAGGAAAATTATGGAGACAATCAAATTAAGAGATGAGTATATCAAACTTGGTCAGGCGCTCAAAGCAGCCGGACTGTGCGAAACCGGAGTCGATGCAAAGTATGCGATCGAGGATGGTCTGGTAAAAGTAAACGGAAATGTGGAATACCAGAGAGGAAAGAAACTTCGTGACGGTGATGTCGTGACGTATCAGGGAGAGACCATCCGGATTGTATTATGATTATTGAATCCATCGAACTGAAGAATTATCGGAACTATGAAGAACTTCACCTGGAGTTTTCCCCCGGAACGAACATTTTCTACGGCAACAATGCACAGGGAAAGACGAATGTCCTTGAGGCGGTCTATGTCTGTGCGACGACGAGATCACACCGGAGCAGTAAGGATCGGGAGATGATCCGCTTCGGTGAGGATGAGTCTCATATTAAGATGACAGTGAGAAAACGAGATGTGCCTTACCGGATTGATATGCATTTGAAAAAGAATAAGGCGAAGGGTGTCGCGATCAACGGCATCCCGATCCGGAGGGCGAGTGAGCTGTTTGGAATTGTGAATGTTGTGTTTTTCTCCCCGGAGGATTTAAACCTGATTAAGAATGGACCTTCTGAGCGCAGAAAATTCATTGATCTCGAACTCTGCCAGTTAAACAAGCTGTATGTTCATTCTCTCGTCTCATACAACCGTGTTCTGATGCAACGCAACCGTCTGATCAAGGAGCTTACGTTTCATCCGGAATACGAGGAGACGCTTGATGTTTGGGATATGCAACTTGTTCAGTATGGTCAGGAGTTGATTCGTTACCGGGAAGATTTCATTTGTCAGCTCAACGAATTGATTTTGGGGATTCATAGAAAGCTGTCCGGGGAAAAGGAGACCTTGAGAATCGTCTATGACCCGAATGCACGGGCAGAGGAACTCGAGACGGCGGTTCGCCAGAGCCGAACGCAGGATCTTAAACAGAAGACGACGCTGTCCGGTCCGCACCGGGATGATATTGCATTTTTCGTCAACGATGTCGACATCCGCAAGTTTGGTTCTCAGGGACAGCAGAGGACAGCTGCGCTCTCGCTGAAGCTCGCAGAGATTGAGCTGGTGAAAAAACTGGTGAAGGATTATCCGATTCTTCTGTTGGATGATGTTCTTTCAGAACTGGACGGAAGCAGGCAGAATCAGCTTCTCGATGCGATCTGTCATATTCAGACGATGATAACCTGTACAGGACTTGAGGATTTTGTGAATAACCGTTTCCACATTGACCGGCTGTTTCAGGTTGTGGAGGGCACAGTTTCCTGTGAGAATGAAAAAGTTTGAGAAAGTTTCCGGGGATGTGAATTGAAATACAGATTTAGATTTATGTGGAATTTGAATGGAATTGAGAATGAGGAGGACATAACATGAGTGCAGAATACGGAGCAGATCAAATTCAGATTTTGGAGGGACTCGAAGCAGTCCGGAAGAGACCTGGAATGTACATCGGCAGTACCTCATCGCGGGGTCTTCACCATCTTGTGTACGAGATTGTGGATAACGCGGTGGATGAGGCATTAGCCGGTTTCTGCGACAAGATTGAGGTTACCATCAATGCTGATAATTCCATTACCGTCATTGATGATGGCCGCGGAATTCCGGTCGGCATTCAGAAGAAGGCCGGAATTCCGGCGGTTGAGGTCGTGTTTACGATTCTTCATGCCGGCGGTAAGTTCGGCGGTGGTGGATACAAGGTATCCGGCGGACTGCATGGCGTGGGTGCATCCGTTGTAAATGCACTTTCGACCTGGCTGGAAGTGCGTGTTTACCAGGACGGAAAGATTTATCAACAGCGTTATGAGCGCGGAAAGGTTATGTATCCGCTGAAGGTTGTCGGCGAGTGCGATCCGGACAAACACGGCACAGAGGTTCATTTCCTGCCGGACCCGGAGATCTTTGAGGAGACGGTCTATGACTTTGAGATTCTTCGCGTGCGCCTTCAGGAGACGGCGTTCCTGACCAAGAATCTGAGAATTGTGCTGAAGGATGACCGCGAGGAGAAAAAGGAGAAGATTTTCCACTACGAGGGCGGAATCCGTGAGTTTGTTACCTATCTCAACAAGGGAAAAGCTCCTCTCTACGAGAACGTGATCTACTGCGAGGGAACGAAGGAAAACGTCTATGTGGAAGTTGCAATGCAACACAATGACTCCTACACGGAGAACATTTACAGCTTTGTCAATAATGTCAACACGCCGGAGGGCGGTACGCACCTCGCAGGTCTGAAAAACGCTCTGACAAAGACGATCAACGACTATGCGAGAAAGAACAAACTGCTCAAGGACAGCGAGGACAATCTGAGCGGAGAGGACATCCGTGAGGGTCTGACCGCGATCATCAGCGTCAAGATCGAGGAACCGCAGTTTGAGGGACAGACGAAGCAGAAGCTTGGAAACAGTGAGGCGAGAGGCGCTGTTGACAATATTGTCAGCGAACAGCTCACCTACTTCCTCGAGCAGAATCCGACCGCTGCCAAGACGATCTGTGAGAAGTCGATTCTTTCCCAGCGCGCTCGTGCGGCTGCGAGAAAGGCAAGAGATTTAACCCGCAGAAAGACTGCGCTCGAGAGTATGACGCTTCCGGGCAAGCTTGCAGACTGTTCGAACAAAGATCCGCAGAAGTGTGAGATCTTCATTGTTGAGGGAGATTCCGCAGGTGGTTCTGCAAAGACGGCGCGCTCGAGAGATACGCAGGCGATTCTTCCGCTTCGCGGAAAGATTCTGAACGTCGAGAAGGCTCGTCTCGACAAAGTCTATGCAAATGCCGAGATCAAGGCGATGATCACAGCGTTTGGAACAGGAATCCATGACGATTTCGATATCACGAAACTGCGCTACGGAAAAATCATCATCATGACAGATGCCGATGTCGACGGTGCTCATATCAGCACACTGATGTTGACCTTCCTCTACCGCTTCATGCCGGAGTTAATCAAGCAGGGTCATGTTTATCTGGCACAGCCACCGTTATACAAGCTCGAGAAGAACAAGAAGGTCTGGTATGCATACAGCGATGAGGAGCTCAACCAGATTCTCAAGGAGGTTGGACGAGATAACAACAACAAGATTCAGCGATACAAGGGTCTTGGTGAGATGGATGCCGAACAGCTCTGGGAGACGACAATGGACCCGGAGCGCCGTATTCTTCTCCGTGTCAACATGGAGGATGATGTGACCTCCGAGCTGGATCTGACCTTCACAACGCTGATGGGCGATCAGGTAGAGCCGAGACGTGAATTTATCGAGACGAATGCGAAGTATGTGCAGAATCTGGATATTTAAGTGCATGTGAATCGAAATACGAACGGAATACCGAAGAGATAGGAGAGAAAGATGGAACCGAATATTTTTGATAAAGTTCACGACATAGATTTGAAATCCACCATGGAAAAATCGTACATCGATTACGCCATGAGTGTTATTGCTGCGCGTGCGCTTCCGGATGTCAGAGATGGTCTGAAACCGGTACAGCGCCGTGTGCTCTACTCGATGATTGAATTGAACAACGGACCTGACAAGCCACACAGAAAATGTGCGCGTATTGTCGGTGATACAATGGGTAAATATCATCCGCACGGCGACAGCTCGATTTACGGAGCACTTGTCAACATGGCGCAGGAATGGTCGACCCGTTATCCACTGGTGGACGGTCATGGAAACTTTGGTTCTGTGGATGGAGACGGCGCGGCAGCAATGCGTTACACCGAGGCGCGCCTGAGCAAGATTTCGATGGAGATGCTTGCCGATATCGGAAAGAACACTGTTGACTTTGCCCCGAACTTCGATGAGACGGAGAAGGAGCCGGTTGTTCTGCCGGCACGTTTCCCGAACCTTCTCGTAAACGGAACGACCGGAATCGCAGTCGGCATGGCAACGAACATTCCGCCACACAACCTGAGAGAAGTCATTGCTGCTGTTGTAAAAATCATCGATAACCGCATTGAGGAGGATCGCGAGACTTCGATCGAGGAGATTCTCGACATCGTGAAGGGACCGGATTTCCCGACCGGAGCGGAGATTCTCGGAAGAGCCGGAATCGAGGAGGCTTACCGTACCGGACGCGGTAAGATCCGTGTGCGTGCAGTCTCCGACATCGAGACAATGCCAAACGGAAAGAGCCGGATCGTGGTCACGGAGCTTCCGTACCTCGTAAACAAGGCGAGACTGATCGAGAAGATTGCGGAGCTTGTCAAAGATAAGCGCGTGGATGGAATCACCGACCTGCGCGATGAGTCCGACCGTCAGGGAATGCGGATTGTGATTGAGCTTCGCCGTGATGCGAATGCGAACATTGTCCTTAACCAGCTTCTCAAGCACACCCAGCTTCAGGATACGTTTGGTGTGATTATGCTTGCGCTTGTGGGTAACCAGCCGAAGGTTTTAAATCTTCTGGAGATGCTGACCTATTATCTGAGTCATCAGGAGGATGTTGTGACCCGCCGTACCAAATACGATTTAAATAAGGCGGAGGAGCGCGCTCATATCCTCAAAGGTCTGCTGATTGCTCTCGACCACATCGATGAGGTGATTCAGATTGTCCGCAGTGCATCGACTCCTCAGATTGCAAAACAGCAGTTGATGGAGAAATTTGAGCTCAGCGATGTTCAGGCTCAGGCGATCATCGATATGCGTCTGCGTGCGTTGACCGGTCTTGAGAGAGAGAAGATTGAGAATGAGTATCGCGAGCTGATGGCGCGCATCGAGGAACTCAGGGCGATCCTCGCAGATGAGAAGAAACTGCTCGGCGTGATCCGCGAGGAGATTCTTGCGATCTCTGAGAAATACGGCGATGACAGAAAGACCTCGATCGGATTTGACGAGTTTGACATGTCGATGGAGGATCTGATCCCGAATGAGAACACTGTTGTCGCAATCACGAAGCTCGGATACATTAAGCGCATGAGTGTGGATAATTTCCGCAGTCAGAACCGTGGTGGAAAGGGAATCCGCGGAATGCAGACGATTGATGAGGATTACATTGAGGATCTGCTGTTGACGAAGACGCACAATTACATTCTGTTCTTCACGAACCGCGGACGTGTTTATCGCCTCAAGGGATATGCGATCCCGGAGGGAAGCCGAACTGCGCGTGGAACTGCGATTGTGAACCTGCTTCAGCTTCTGCCGGAGGAGAAGATCACGGCAATCATCCCGATGAAGGAATTCCATGAGAGCGAGTACCTCTTTATGGCAACGAAAAACGGTATGGTCAAGAAGACCCCGATGCGCGAGTATGAGAACATCAGAAAGAACGGTCTTCAGGCGATTGTCCTTCGCGAGAATGATGATCTGATTGAGGTCAAGGCGACGGATGACACGAAGGACGTCTTCCTTGTGACGAAGAAGGGACAGTGTATCCGCTTCCATGAGACGGATGTACGTGTGACCGGTCGTGTCTCGATGGGTGTCATCGGTATGAAGCTCAACGAGGGCGATGAGGTTGTCGGCATGCAGGTGCATACGCAGGGCGATTATCTGCTGATCGTTTCAGAGAATGGTATGGGCAAGCGCACTGAGATTTCCGAGTTTACGGCTCAGAATCGTGGCGGAAAGGGTGTTCTCTGCTACAAGATTACGGATAAGACCGGCGATATTGTCGGCGCGAAGATCGTAAAGGATGAGCATGATCTGATGATCATCACGAATGAGGGAATTGTGATTAGAATTTCTGTGGACGACATCTCCGTGATCGGAAGAAATACATCGGGTGTCAAACTGATGGCGATTGATCAGGACTCTGATATTCGCGTGGCAAGCATTGCAAAGGTGCGCGACGATGGAAACAAGTCAGAAGGAGACGGAATTGAGGAGTTGAATCTCGAGACGGGAGGAAATGATGGTGAGAACAGTCAGAACTGAGGAGATCTCCAAGGCGGTAAAGGAAATGTGCATTGAGGCGAACCATTTTCTTTCCGACGATATGAGAGCCCGCTTTGAGCAGGCAGTCGAGAAGGAGGAGTCCCCTCTCGGAAAACAGATTTTGAATCAGCTTCAGGAGAACTTAAAAATCGCGGGCGAGGATATGATTCCGATCTGTCAGGATACGGGAATGGCAGTGATCTTTGCGCGTGTGGGACAGGATGTTCATGTGGAGGGCGGAAGTCTGACTGACGCAATCAATCAGGGTGTTCACGATGGATATGTAGACGGATATCTGCGCAAATCCATCGTGCGCGATCCGCTTGAGCGCGAAAATACAAAAGACAATACCCCGGCAGTCATTCACTATGAGATTGTCGAGGGCGATCAGATTGATTTGACTCTCGCGCCGAAGGGATTTGGAAGCGAGAATATGAGCCGTGTCTTCATGCTCAAGCCGGCAGACGGCATTGAGGGCGTGAAGGAGGCGATTCTGACCGCAGTGCGCGACGCAGGTCCGAATGCCTGCCCTCCTATGGTCGTTGGCGTCGGAATTGGCGGTACGTTTGAGAAGTGCGCGATGATGGCAAAACATGCGCTCACGAGAAACCTTGAGGAGGTTTCTCAGGTTGCGTATGTCAGAGATCTCGAGAAAGAGATGCTTGAGAAGATCAATGCGCTCGGAATTGGACCGGGAGGTCTTGGCGGTACGGTCACGGCACTTGCGGTCAACATTGAAACCTATCCGACTCACATTGCGGGACTTCCTGTGGCAGTGAACATCTGCTGTCATGTAAACCGGCATGCTCATCGGGTTTTGTAGGAGGAGAGAAGGATGAATCGAACTATTCAGGTACCGATCAGTAAAGAAGATGCGAAGAGTCTGCGTGCAGGAGACTATGTGCTGTTGAACGGAACGATCTACACGGCTCGTGATGCTGCCCACAAGAGAATGTATGAGGCGCTCGCAGAGGGAAAGGAACTTCCGCTTGATTGGAAGGGAAATGTGGTCTACTATATGGGACCGTCCCCGGCGAGAGAGGGTCGACCGATCGGCTCGGCAGGTCCGACAACCGCAAGCCGTATGGACAAGTATACCCCACAGCTTCTCGATCTCGGTCTCGGTGCAATGATCGGAAAGGGAAAGCGCAGTCAGGCGGTCATTGATGCGGTGGTGAGAAACGGAAGCGTCTATTTTGCCGCAGTCGGAGGAGCAGGTGCTCTGCTCTCCCAGCGAATCAAGTCTTCTGAGGTGATTGCATATGATGATCTCGGAACGGAGGCAATCCGCAAGCTCGAGGTTCGCGATTTCCCGGTGATCGTCGTGATTGACTCGGAGGGAAACAATCTGTATGAGACTGCGATCAAGCAGTATGCAAAGTAAGAGATAAAAACGTTACTGTACACGGGTAGGCATTTTCTGAAAAGAGTCCGGTTTGCCGGGCTCTTTTTCTGTATTTTCTGTAATTTCTTGTTTTTTTCTTTGGCTTTTTGAAACTTTTTATTTTGCCTTAATTAGGAAGAAAGGCAAATTTTCGGGAGAAGATTGGAAGAAAAATAAAAAACTTCAAAATACCTGTTGACAAACACGGATGGATCAAGTATAATTACTCATGCGTTTGACAACAAAATACGTTTCAAATCGCGATCATATGGAATCACAAGTTCGGAGAAATACTCAAGAGGCCGAAGAGGCGCCCCTGCTAAGGGTGTAGGTCGGGCAACCGGCGCGAGGGTTCAAATCCCTCTTTCTCCGCTCAATTCCAAATGATTCTTTTTTTCACTCTAAAGCAAATTGCTGGTAAAGAGCTTGAAAAAATAAAGTAAAAAAGTTGTTGACAAACATAACGAGGTATGATAAACCACCAAAGTTGCTGTTGAGCAACAGAGAAGCGGAAACGCTTCGAAAAAACTTTAAAAAAGTGCTTGACAAAATCAAACGGCTCTGATATAATGAACGAGTTGCTGATGAGAACAAGCAACAGACTGAACCTTGAAAATGAAAGATTGAACAGTGTTTAAAACCCTGAAAA